>CALGFL010000056.1 GCA_937881145.1 uncultured Bordetella sp. | reverse complement strand
GCATGCCCAGGTAGTCGCTGGTCTTGAAGCGCGCCATCGTCACCAGCGCGCGGCACTCCACCTTGTTCAGCGCGTACTCGACCTCGGCCGTGCGGTAGGCCGGGTTGATGTTGACCAGGATGAGCCCGGCCTTGGCCGTGGCCAGCTGCATCAGCACCCAGGCCGAATTGTTGTGCGACCAGATGCCCACCCGGTCGCCGGGCACCAGGCCCGTAGCCAGCAGGGCGCTGGCCAGCCGGTTGGATTCGATTTGCAATTCGCGATAGGTATAGCGTTTACCCTCGTGACGGCAAACCAGCGCCTCGCTGCGGGGCTGGGCATCCGCCATGGCGTCGAAGAAATCGCCTATGGTCTGTTCGATCAGGGGGACTTCGGTAGGTCCCGCGGCGTAGGAAAGACCCGAATCGATGGTGTACACGCTAGTCTCCTCATGATGTGCCGGAGCAGTCTGCTGCTGCCCTGCGGCAAAGACGGGGGAAGTCTACTCTAGCGCCTGTCGACGCCACAAGAAGCCGCTCCCGGGGCGGCATGGAACCTTGCGGCTGCCGCCCGTTACTCAGGCCTTATCCGCACGCCGCCCGCGCCGGCAATCTCGTCAAGGGAACGAAAAATGTCCAAGCAAAACCTGCAAACGCTCCTGCAACGGCTCGGCCAGACGGTCGGCATCGCCGACCTGGCGCTGGACGACGACGGCTACTGCCTGCTGCGCCTGGACGGCACGCTGGACATCGCCGTCGAATTCATCGAAGACGCCGAGCTGGTGGTCCTCACCGCGCGCTGCGGCGCGCTGGGCGAGCAGAACCGCGAGGCCGTCCTGCAGCAGATCGCGGACGCCAATTTCTATTGGGCCGGCACCGGCGGCGGCACGCTGTCGACCAACTCGCGCGAAGGCATGGTGTACCTGCACTTTCGCGAATCGACCGCGCACCTGGACCAGGCCCGGCTCGAGAACCTGCTGCAGGCGCTGGTTCTGAACTCCGAACGCTGGGGCGCCCGCCTGGCCGCGACCTCCTGCGCGCCGGCGGCCGATACGCAAGCCGCGCCCAGCCCGGCGGTTCCCGGCGGCCTCTTCGCCAACCGGGCGTAAGGAGCGCGCCATGACCGTCTCGCTGAACACCTACCGCGACGTTGCCAGCCTGGGCGCCAACGTACGCTTCAAGCTCGACGAACAAGCCGAACTGCGCTCCGACGGAAGGCGCAACATCGGCAACATCTTCACCCGCGCCTGGGACTGCATCACCCGCAGCGACGCGCAGGTCGCGTCCAACAAGGCGATCGCCCGGGATTTCGTGCAGGCCCTGCGCGAGCAATATGGCGACGAAATCGCCAACACCATGTCGCGCGACCTGTCGGCCCAGTTGTCCAAGGGCCGGCCGCTGACCGGCTACCGCATGCAGCAGGTCATGGAAAAAGCCGAGCGGATGAGCGATAACATGCAGGCCAACAACAGGCAGTTGCTCGACGACTGCCTGTCCGAGCTGACCGACTCGGCACTGGCCAGGCTCGGCGACAAGGCACGAGGGCTGGACCGCTTCACCGCCGCGGTCGTGATACGCCAGGCCATCTCGGACTCTCCCGAATTCAAGGAGCATGGGTTCAAGAACGCGCTGCACGTCATCATGAACGAATTCGGCGATGACGGCGACGGCTTCGCCCAACAGCAATTCGTCGAGCACTTCCAGGACCGCGCCCTCAAAACGCTGGAATGCCGGCTCTTGATCAGCGATCTCCCGTTGGACAAGAGCGTCCAGCTCGACGTCGATCACATGACGACGTCGAAAGGCACGATGCAGGACGTCCGCGACCGGCTGGGCGAGCAAGGCTTTGACGAAGAGGATCTCGCCTGGATGCACCGGCAGCGCATGCACGTGGGCGATACCGTCATGCGCTTCTCGCCCGAACAGGTCGCGCTGCTGAAAAGCCGCGGCCTGAGCATCGAGCTGGGCCTGCAGTATCTGAACAAGGGCATCCCCATCCACGAGCGCACGCTGGTCGACGGCTACACCGACGACCAGGTCCTGGGCGTGCCCACGCCTTTGAGCGGCGGCGCGGTCAGCAAGCCCTACGACGTGACCTACGGCGAGAGCCGCATGGTCTACAAAGAACCGCAGATCAACCCCAAGACGGGCCTGGAAAGCGGCTACGGCCCCACGTCCAGGCTCCTGGGCATCGATCCGCAGCGCCCGCAGATGACGGTGCGCAACGTCGCCACCAAGGCCGTCGACGAACTGCTCGGATTCGACCTCGTGCCCGAAACGGGCATCGGCACCCTCAACGGCAAGCTCGGGCTGGTCATGGGCTACGCCGAAGGCATCACGCCCCGCTACGACGAAGACCTCAACACCACGGCGCAGCAGTGGCGCACGATCAGTCTGTGCCTCTCTGCAGAGCATGACGATCCGCTGCAGGCCATCAAGGACGGCAATCCGCAAGCGGTCGCCTCGATGAAGGACCTGCTGGAAGCCACCGATTCCCGCTATGAGCTGAACGTCGACATCACCGACAGCCCCATGGGCCAGCGCATCCTGGCGTTCTCGCGCGGCACGCCGCAAGAGCAGGAAAAGGCCCGGGAAATCCTCGACAAAATGCTCGGCAGGATCGAGGACGGGCACGTCATCCAGGACCTGCGCATCACCACGACCAGGCAACGCGGCGACGAGGTGAATTTCAAAGACCCGGTGCTGCGGCGCGAGCTGGTGAAGCTGCAGCTGATGGATGCGCTCACCGCGCAGGGCGACCGGCACCAGGCCAACTACATCGTCAAGCACGATATCGAAGGCCGTTGCACCGGCATCGTCGCCATCGACAACGATCAGGCCTTCGGCCCCCGCGTCGGCAACCCCAACGACCTGCTCTTCTCGGTCATGCAGGGCGCCGGAGTCCAGGGGCCCGACGGCATAAGACGGGCGGGCACCGAGGGCCTGAACGGCGTGATGCTGCCCGGCGTGGTCGACCGCGAGATGAAGGCCGCTTTCGACGCCGTCACCGCCGACGACCTGCGCGCATCGCTGGCCGGCCTGCTGCCGAGCGAGGAAATCGCGGCGGCCGTCATGCGCCTGGCCATCATCAAGACGCATCTGGAAACGCTGGAGCGCGAAGGCAAGATCATCGAACCCGACGAATGGGGCGGCGAGCGGGCCACGACGGCCTTGCAGGGTCGATACGACAGCTACGTGGGACGCGATCGCGCCTACGCCGAGACGCTCCGTCAGGACGAAGAAACCGATCGGCAAAACCTCGAAGACCTGTTTACGGTCTAACCCGAACGACGCCAAGGACGCATCATGACTACTTCCGCCACGCTGCTGGACGACTCCGCCCTCGGCGCCGCCCGCGCGCTTTATCAAGGCGAAGGCCTGGACCTGCCCGCGATACCGGTCGATCTCGCTGCGAGCCTGCGTCAGATCGACGCCACGGCCTACGCCACCCGCGACCTGGACTGGACGCTGTACGACTTCGGGCATTTCGTGAACGAATTGCAATCGGGCAAGGCGGTCGAGCCCTATGTGGCCTTCGGCCTGGCCGGCCACGGCCTGACCCAGCAGGCGGCGCACTACTACGCCGTCACATCGCATTGCGCGGTGCTGTTCCAGATGCGCTGGGGCACGATCATGGACCGCCCCGAACAGGACCGCGCCCGCCACAATGCCATGCTGTCCATCGCGCAGCGGCTGCAGGCCGCCGCGCACGCCCTGGCGCGATCCGGCAAGCTGCCCGCCGGCCAGCGCATGGTGGTGGCCGACAGCAGCCTGCACGGCGCGCGCTGGGCCTGGCTGCCCGCGAACGCCGCGCCGCAAGGCGAACCCGAGTGGCATGCGAACCGCAGCGCCGCCGTGCAGGCCCTGGCGGCGCTGATGCAACTGCGCTAAAAAAATGCCTCCGGCACGTTCCGCCTAAAAAGGCCCGCTGCACCATGCCCTTTCCCGAACGCCCTATTGCATTCGTGCTCACGGCCGCCAATCACGGCACGATGATCGTCAACCGCAACGATCACAGCGTCGACGCTTCCGGCGGCGCCATTGGCGTCGGGTTTCAAATCCTGGACAAGTCGAGCTACGACGCGACCGAAGTGGCCTTCGCGCTCGCCCTGCTGGACCGGCGGCGCAAGTATTTCGGCGACGGCGTCGTCGCGATCGACGGCGGCGCCAACATCGGCGTGCACACGATCGAATGGGCGCGCCACATGCACGGCTGGGGCGCGGTGCTCAGCTTCGAGGCGCAGGAGATCATCTTCTATGCGCTGGCCGGCAACATCGCCCTGAACAACTGCCTGAATGCGCGCGCCAAGCTTGCCGCGCTGGGCGAACGCGACGGCGAATTGAATATTCCCGAGCCGAACTATTTCGCGCATGCCAGTTTCGGCAGCCTTGAATTGCGCCAGCGGGAGAACACCGAAGACATCGGGCAGCGCATTTCGTACGACCCGTCGCAAGGCACGAGCGTGCCGATGATCCGCATCGATTCGATCGGGCTTGTCCGCGTCGATTTCCTCAAGCTCGATGTCGAAGGAATGGAAGCCGAAGCGCTGCGCGGCGCTCGAAACACGCTGCAAACGCACAAGCCGATCTTGCTGATCGAGATCATCAAGTCCGACCAGGCAGCGATCAAGGCCATGCTCGACGAACTGGGGTATCGCCATTTTCCGTTTTGGGGCAATCTCGTCGCGGTTCACGCGGACGATCCCGTCCTGCGGCACATGAGCTACAAAGACGACGCGATCTATTTCACCTGAGCCGCGCGCGTCAGCGGGCTCCCGCGCCAGGCCTTGCGGCCAGCCGGTATTGAATCGCTTCGGCCACGTGGCGCGATTCGATGGTTTCGGATTCCTCCAGGTCGGCCAGCGTGCGCGCCACGCGCAGGGCCCGGTGCTGCGCCCGCGCCGAGCTGTCCAGTCTTTGCTGCGCCTGGCGCAGCAGATCGCGAGCCGCGTCCGACATGGCGCAATGACGCTCCAGTTCCTTGCCCGCCAGCCGGGCGTTCGGGCCGTCCTGCCGGGCCTGCTGGCGCGCGCGGCAGCGCATGACGCGCTCGCGCACCGCCGCGGAGGTCTCGCCCGCGGCGCCGTCCAGAACGGCCAGGTCGACCGGCGGCACCGAGACATGCAGATCGATGCGCTCGAGCAGCGGGCCGGACAGCTTGCTCGCATAGCGCGCCGCTTGATCGGGCGTGCAGCGGCAAGGCCGAGTGGGATGCCCGCGCCAGCCGCAAGGACAGGGGTTCATCGCCGCCACCAGTTGAAACGCGCAGGGGTATTCCACCTGGCGCATCGCCCGTGAAATGGCGACCCGCCCGGTCTCCATCGGTTCGCGCAAGGCCTCGAGGGCCTCGCGGCGGAACTCGGGAAGCTCGTCGAGAAACAAAACGCCGTGGTGGGCAAGACTGATCTCGCCCGGACGGGGGCGCGACCCGCCGCCTATCAGCGCCGCCGCCGAAACGAGGTGGTGCGGCGAACGCAGCGGCGGCTGCTCCGGGATACCCGCCACACGCGCGCCGCCTTGCGCCAGGCCGGTCAGGGCGGCGACCTCCAGGGCCTGCACGGACGACAGCGGCGGCAACAGGCCCGGCAGCCGCTGCGCCAGCATGCTCTTGCCCGCGCCCGGCGGCCCGCTCATCAACAGGCTATGGCCGCCCGCGGCGCAGATCTCGAGCGCGCGGCGCGCGCCGGCCTGCCCCTTTACATCGGACAGGCAAGGCGGTGCCTGGGCTGGCAGGCGCGCAGCCGGCTCGGCACGCGGCAAGAGGGCCGAGCCGGCCAGATGCGCCGCGACTTCGGCCAGCGTGCGCGCCACGTACACGCGCAGGTCCGGCACCCAGGCGGCGATGCCCGCGCTGCCGGGCGGCAGGATCATCGTCGCACCGCGGCGTTCGCGCACCAGGCCCAGCGCCAGGGGCAGCGCCGAGGCCACCGGCACCAGTGCGCCCGTCAGCGACAGCTCGGCGGCCAGCACAAGGTCGGCCAGCGCCTCGGGCGGCTGCCCGGCCGGCGGTGCCAGTTGCCCCGAAGCCAGCAGCACCCCCAGGGCAATAGGCAAGTCAAAGCGCGCCGACGCCTTGGGCAGATCGGCGGGAGACAGGTTGACGGTGATGCGTCCGGCGGGGAACTCGTAGCCGCTGTTGATCAGCGCGGCGCGCACGCGCTCGCGGCTTTCGCGCACCTCGGCCTCGGGCAGGCCCACCACGTGGAAAGCAGGCAAACCGCTGCCCACGTGGGTTTCCACCCGCACGGCGGGCGCGTCCAGGCCCACCAAGGCCCGGCTGGCAAGTACGGCTAGAGTCATGACCATGCCTCGACGACGATACGCAACGGGGCAGTATGCGGTGAAGACGCGGGCTGGCGGAACCAGGCGGGACCGAAAGATCACAGCGCAATTGTGCGGATTGCGCTTGCCCAAACCCGCACCGGGCGGGCCAGTCCGGACCGGAGCGATTTCGTGCTACCTTTTCCGGCCCGCCCAGAAGAGCCGCCTACACCGCGCAAGACGCCCGAACCCATGAATCCGCACCTTCCGCAAACCATCGCCGGCCTGCGCGTCGTGCCCCGCCGGCACTATGGCCGCTGGCTCTCGGTGCTTGTCCTGCTGGGCATTGCCCTGTTCCTGATCGACGCGTTCGCCCATGGGCAGATCGACTGGAACGTGGTCGGCCAGTTCATGACGGCCCCCGTCATAATCAAGGGCCTCGTCAACACGATCACCCTGACGGTCTACGCCATGATCCTGGGCATCATCCTGGGCGTGATATTCGCCGTGATGACCATGTCGAGCAATCCGGTGGTGGGCGCCATGGCGCGCTTCTATATCTGGTTCTTTCGCGGCACGCCCCTGCTGCTGCAGCTGCTGCTGTGGTTCAACCTGGCGCTGGTCTTTCCCCGGTTGGGAATCCCGGGGCTGTTCGAATACCGCACCGTCGACGTCATCACGCCTTTTCTCGCCAGCTTGCTGGGCCTGGGCATAGGCCAGGGCGCCTACACGGCCGAAGTCGTGCGCGGCGGCATCATGTCCATCGACCCCGGCCAGACCGAGGCGGCCCGCGCCGTCGGCATGACCAGGATCACCACCTTGCGCCGCATCGTGCTGCCGCAAGCGCTGCGCGTCATCATCCCGCCGATCGGCAACGAGATCATCGCCATGATCAAGCTCACCTCGGTCGCCAGCGTCATCCAGTACGACGAAGTCCTGCACAACGCCCAGACCATCTATTACGCCAACGCCAGGGTCATCGAGCTCTTGATCGTGGCCACGGTCTGGTACCTGGCGGTGGTATCGGTGTTCTCCCTCGGCCAGCATTTCCTCGAGAAATTCCTGGCCCGCAGCCAGGGGCGGCGCAGTCGGCCGGCCGCCGACGCAACCGTGCGGGAGGCCTGAGCCATGGCCGATATGGTCCTCGCACAAGACGTGCAGAAATACTACGGCGCCTTCCATGCCCTCAAGGGCATCAACCTGCAGGTGTCCGCTGGCGAAGTCGTCTGCCTCATCGGCCCTTCGGGTTCGGGCAAGAGCACGCTGCTGCGCTGCCTGAACCAGCTCGAAAGCATCGACGGCGGCGCCATCCGGATCGACGGCGAGCTCGCGGGCTATCGGCAGCATGGCAATACCGTGCGCGAGCTCAGCGACGCGCAAGTTTCGCGCCAGCGCCTGGCCAGCGGCATGGTGTTCCAGCGCTTCAATCTGTTCGGCCACCAGACGGCTTTGCAGAACATCATGGAAGGCCCTGTCGTCGTGCAGCGCCGCCCGCGCGCGCAAGTGCGCGACGAAGCCATGGCTCTGCTCAAGCGCGTCGGCCTGGC
>CALGFL010000055.1 GCA_937881145.1 uncultured Bordetella sp. | reverse complement strand
AGGGCGCGCGGCGACTGTGAGGGCGGTACGGGCTCAGGCCTGAGGCATCTCGATCTTGACCTCGAGCACTTCGAGGTTGTCTTGCCGCTCGACGTTGACCTTGATGTCGTCGGGATTGATCTTGACGTATTTGGAGATCACCGCGATGAGCTCCTGCTGCAGTTGCGGCAGATAATCGGGCGAGGCGTTCTGGCCCGAACGTTCGTGCGCCAGGATGATCTGCAGACGCTCCTTGGCGACCGACGCGGTGTTCTTCTTCTGGCCGAACAGGCTGGACAGAGACAGAAAGGCCATGGGTCATTTCCCCCCGAAAAGGCGCTTGAGCAGTCCCGGCTTGTTGTAGTCGGTAAAGCGCAGGGAACGTTCTTCGCCCAGATACCGGGCAACCACGTCCTGGTAGGACTCGGCCACGTCGGTGCCTTTCAGATGAATGGCGGGCAAGCCCTGGTTGGACGCCTGCAGCACCGACTCGGACTCGGGGATCACGCCGATGAGCTTGATGCGCAGGATGTCCTCGATGTCGGTGAGCGAAAGCATTTCGCCTTCGCTGACGCGCTTGGGGTTGTAGCGGGTGAGCAGCAGGTATTCCTTGACCGGCTCGGGGCCGTCGATGGCGCGCTTGGACTTGGCGGCCAGGATGCCCAGGATGCGGTCCGAGTCGCGCACCGAAGAGACCTCGGGGTTGGTCACCACCAGCGCGTCGTCGGCGAAGTAGGCGGCCATGAGCGCGCCCGTTTCGATACCGGCGGGCGAATCGCAGACGATGTAGTCGAAGCCCATTTCCTTGAGGTCGTCGATGACCTTGCCCACGCCTTCCTGGGTGAGGGCGTCCTTGTCGCGGGTCTGCGAGGCGGGCAGCACGAACAGGTTCTCGAGCTGCTTGTCCTTGATGAGGGCCTGCTTGAGCGTGGCTTCGCCCTGGATGACGTTGACGAAGTCGTACACCACGCGGCGTTCGCAGCCCATGATGAGGTCCAGATTGCGCAAGCCGACGTCGAAGTCGATGACGGCGGTCTTGTGGCCGCGCATGGCCAGGCCGGAAGAAAAGCTGGCGCTGGTCGTGGTCTTGCCCACGCCGCCCTTGCCGGAAGTCACCACCACAATGCGTGTCATGACCGTTGGGTCCTTTTAATTATGAAATTCGAGTGTGAAAAACCGCGTTATCGTAAAGCAAAAAGCCCCGCGGGCTTTTTTCCAAATGTGTGGCGGGCATACCTTCTGTTTGCGGGCGCGCCCCCTCGGGGGACAGCAAGCCTGAAAGGCGCAGCGTGGGGGCATTTTCCTTTATTCGCCCAGCGCTTCGATCTTCAGCGTCTCGCCTTGCAGCGAAACCAGCGCGGCCTTGCCGTGCACCTGGGCATCGAGCTTGTCCTCGACCACGCGATAGACGCCGGCCACCGCCAGCAGTTCGGGATCGAGCTGCGTGGTGAAAATGCGGGCCGAGGTGTCGCCGCGCGCGCCGGCCATGGCCTTGCCGCGCAGCGGTCCGTACACGTGCACGTTACCGTCGGCGATGACCTCGGCGCCCTGGCTCACCATGCCTATCACGACCAGATCGGTGTTGCGCGCATAGATGCGCTGGCCCGAACGCAGGGGACGGTTGACGATCATGGCCGGGGTGGAGGGGGCAGGCGTCGCGGCGGCCTCGACGGCGAGTTCCAGCGCGGCGGAAGACCGGGCGGCGACAGGCGCCTGGTCGGCTTCGGGCGGCTCGACGTCGGCCGGCTGCGCAGCCGCGGGCGCGACGCGCGTCGCGGTAGCGGACAGGTCCACCGGCACCAGGCCCGCCGCGCGGGCGGCTTCGAGATTGCCGCCTTCGGCCACCACGCCGATGGCCGGCAGCTTGTGGCTTTGCAGCACGGCCAGCAGGCGCGGCCAGTCCAGCGTTTCTTCTTCGAGACGGCTGGCGTCGATGACGACGGGCTCGTTTTCGAAGAAACCGCCGGCGTCTTTCATGCGCTGGGCCAGCGCTTCTTCAAGACGCTGCGGATCGGCGCTGTGCAGCACCAGGCGCACCGCATAGAGCGTTGCGCTTTTGAAGTCCAGCGCTTCGCTCATCAAGCCCCCCACGAATCGCGCAGCGTGACGATGCGGTTGAGCACCGGCGCTTCGGGCGTGGAGGCGACACGGTCGGCCGTGAAGTAGCCCAGGCGCTCGAACTGCCAGGTGGCGCCGGGCGAGGCGTGCGTGCCGGGTTCGAGCCAGGCCTGCACGGTCTGGCGCGACTTGGGGTTCAGGCAGGCGAGAAAGTCTTTGTCGCCGGCGTCGGGCATGGGATCGGCGAAGAGGCGGTCGTACAGGTGCACGGTGGCCGGCACGGCATGCGCCGCGCTGACCCAGGTGATGTTGCCCTTGACCTTGATGCTGTCGGCGCCGGGCGTGCCGCTGCGGGTTTCGGGCAGGTATTCGGCGTGCACTTCGGTG
>CALGFL010000054.1 GCA_937881145.1 uncultured Bordetella sp. | reverse complement strand
CAGGGTGAGCAGGGCCAGGCCTTTCTCGTGATACGGACGGACGCATCGGGCGCCATGTACGCGACCACATTGGAAAACCTGACCAAGATGGCGGACGGCCACGCTCTGCAATTGTGGTCGATGCCGCCCGGCGGCAAGCCCATATCGCTGGGCCTGGTGGCCGCGAACGGACTGACCAGGCTGATTCTGCCCAGTGGCGCCGGAAATATCCAGAAGCTGGGTATAAGCCTGGAGCCGCCAGGCGGGTCTCCCACCGGCCAGCCTACGGGGCCGGTGCTCATGACCGGCGATGTGCTCCTGAGCTGATTTGGCCTCGGATCGCCTGCTCCTGAGGCACCCAGACCAATTTTCCCGTATCGAACCCAAGGCGGTCGGCCTGGGCCACGAGTCCGGCCTGGACGGATTCCGCAAGCTGCGGGGTCCGGGACAGGATCCACTAATAGCCGCGGTAGTTGCCGACCACCATGGTCCACCCATAGTCCGTGTCCAGCGCCACCACGTGATAGCCGCCGAAAAACGGCCCGAAAAACGAGACTTTCAGCGATGCGACATCGGTCGGGCCATTGAAATAGGCCCGGCCACGCGCCGATTTCCAGGTCGCGGATGACGCGTCGTAACCGCGGTTGATGACGGTCAGCCCTCCATCGCTTCGGGCTTCATAGGTTGCACTGACGTCGGTCAACCCCCGCTCGAAGGCGTGATCGAGCCGCGCGATTTCATACCAGCGGCCCAGATAGCGCTGCGCGTCGAACCCATGCACGGGCTGGATGCCGGCAGGCGCCTGGGTCGTGCAGGCGGCCAGCAGGCCGCACATCCATGCCAGCGCAATAGCGCGGGCACGATTGCACATCGAAGCAAGAAAGCATTTCATCGCGGTGCTCCCATTACGGTGTGTTCGCGCAAAGAGGGCGAAGACGTTTTGCGAATGATGCGCCACATGGTCGGTTTCCTGGCGCCTTTCCGTGGACGATTTTCGGCGTCACGCAGTGCAGATGAAAATGAAAAACACGATTCAACTTGAATACGAAAATAGAATATTCTTCAGCACTTCTCTGCAATTTTAACAATAAATTGACAAATAAAACTCAAAATGAATAGGATCTTATTGAATTTTCGACTCAAAATGAATATATTCCTATCTACCCAGCGACGTCCTACCCGCCTATCAGATTCACGATGACACGCAGCAAAACGACAGATACCGGCACCCCTCACGGATACCGCAGCGGCCACGCGGCCCGCCTGGTCGGCATGCCCGTGACCACCTTGCGCGTCTGGGAGCGCCGCTACGGCATCGTCGCGCCACCGACCACGGCTTCGGGTCAGAGACTCTATTCCGAGCGGGACATCCAACGATTGACGCTTATCAAATCGCTGGTCGAAAGCGGCTATGCCATCGGTTCGATCGCCCGGCTCGACGACGCGCAGTTGGCCTCGCTCGACCGCGGTCACCCGACGCCCAGGCATCGCCCCGATTCGTTCTCCTCCCCGGGAAAACGGCAAGATCTGTACCTGGCCGTGGTAGGCGAGGCGCTGGCCGGTCGCATCCAGGAAGACGGCGCGGAACTGAGGCTGCGCGGGTTGCAGATTGGTGCCACGATTGCCGACCTGGAAGCGCTCGAAGCACTCGGACAGCGGGCGGGCGACATCCTGATCATCGAGATCTCCGGCCTGCAGGACGATACGGCCGAAAGAATCGTTCAGGCCATCCGCGCCGCGGCCTACCGTGCTGTTGCCGTGGTGTATCCCTTCGGCGCCAACAGCGCGGCAGACAACTTGCAGCTGGCCGGCGTACGTCTGTACCACCGCCCTGCCAACCGGTCCGAAATGCGCCAGATGCTGCGCGACCTGGCCCGCGACGCGATCGACGATCTGCCACTGCCGCCGGGCGGCGGTCGCCGGCACAAACGCTTCGACGAACGCGAGCTGCAGGCCATGATGGGGTTGGCCCGGGCGGTGACCTGCGAGTGCCCGCGGCACATCATCGAGTTGATCTTGCAACTCGATGCGTTCGAAACCTACAGCGATAACTGTTCGATAGCGACGCCTGCCGACCAAATGCTCCACCGGTTGCTGGGCGATATTTCCAATCAAGCGCGTCATGCCTTCGAAATGGCATTGGAGCGCGTGGCGACGGGTCATCTCGACTCGATGCCGTCATGACCTGCGAGGCTCGGTGCAGGCCTCGGCAACGGAGACGTTAAATGGATGCAATTTTGAATGCGATGCCCGCCGCGGTCGCCACGACCGGGGAGGTACCCCTGTCGCAGCGAGTTCGGCAGCGTTTGCTGAGCGCGGGCGTACGCTTTCACGCCAACGACAATATTTCCGATTACCTGCGAGATGGCGAGATCGATCAGCTGCAGGAGGAAGTGGCCGCGCGCATGCAATCCGTGCTTCGGTCGTTGGTCATCGACGTCGACAACGATCACAACTCGCACGAGACCGCAAAGCGCGTTGCCAAGATGTTCATGCGCGAGGTGTTCGCCGGACGCTACGAGCCGGCGCCGGGCGTGACCGAGTTCCCCAACGTGGAACAGCTCGACGAACTGATGGTGATCGGTCCGATCACCGTGCGCAGCGCCTGCTCGCATCATCTCTGCCCAATCCTGGGGCGCCTGTGGATCGGCGTGCTGCCCGACCAGGACTCGAACCTCATCGGCCTGTCCAAGTATGCGCGCCTGGCGCACTGGATCATGTCGCGCCCCCAGATTCAGGAAGAGGCCATCAAGCAGCTGGCCGATCTGCTGGAGGCCCGGCTCGCGCCCAAGGGGGTGGCCCTCGTGCTCGAAGCCGATCATTTCTGCATGCATTGGCGCGGCGTCAAGGACGATCAATCGAAGATGGTCAACAGCGTGATGCGCGGCGCGTTTCTCCAAGACAAAAGCCTGCGTTCCGAGTTTTTCTCGCTGTTGCCCAAACGGGCCTGACCGGTCGCCGGCCCATGCGTTCTTTGCGCCAGACCGCGCGAGGGCGCCGCGGTCTTGACCGGCGCGGCGCATCCGGGCCGATATTGCCGTCATCTGCATCCAAAACAGGTGCCCGTCCGTAAGTAGAGAAGCCGATTTCATATACGGACATCATGAGACCGATTGTCAATTTTCCCGGGAGTCCACATGCGTAGCATCTGGCTCGGGGCATCCCTGCGGGCACTGGCCACGCGCTCGCCGCTGGCCTTGCTCAATGGCGTCATCCCGCCGGACGCCTGCCAGGTCGCCGAGGGCATCTCCTACGGTTGCGGGCCGCGCCAGCAACTGGACATCTATGCGCCGTGGCAGGCCGCGGGGGCGCCGGTCGTGGTGTTCTTCTACGGCGGAAGCTGGCGCAGCGGCGCACGCGCCGACTACAAGTTCGTGGGCGATGCGCTCGTCTCGCGCGGCTACGTCACGGCCATCGCCGATTACCAGCTCTACCCTCAGGCCGCTTATCCCGATTTTCTCCATGACTGCGCCCGGGCCGTCGCGTGGATCGCGCAGCATTGCGCGCGCTACGGCGGCGATCCCGCACGCCTGTATCTCGTGGGCCACAGCGCGGGCGCCTACAACGCGGCGATGCTTGCCCTGGACCGGCGCTGGCTGCAGGCCCACGGCAGATCGCCCAGCATGCTGGCCGGATGGGTGGGCATGGCGGGCCCGTACGATTTCCTGCCCATCCAGACCCGCGCCGTCCGGCCGGTCTTTCACTACCCGCGCACGCCCGCCGACTCCCAACCGGTCGCCCATGCGCATAGCGGCGCGCCGCCGGCGCTTTTGATGGCGGGCTCGGCAGACAGCATGGTGGATCCGCGGCGCAATACCGACGGCCTGGCCCAGGCCCTGTCGGCCGCGAGGGCCGACGTCCAGGCGATCCGCTATCGCGGGCTGGGCCACGAGATGCTCGTGGGTGCCCTGGCCCGTCCCCTGCGCTGGCGCGCTCCCGTACTGCAGGATCTCTGCGCGTTCCTGGGCAAGCCCCGCGGGGCCGCAGCTTGGCAGGCGCAATCATGAGAGTGACGTATCCGCACATTGCGCTGCTGCTCGCGGCCATTCTTTTGCCGGCGGCGTACGCGGCGCCGGAACCGGCCGCACAGCACTATCTGGGACGGGCCTACGCCCGCGACAGCGGCAAGCTGCTCTATAGCGAAGAGCATTGGGTCGTGCGCCATCGCGGCGCAGAGCGGCACATCGTGCTGTACCGCTGTCCGAACGGCGAACCGTTCGCCCGCAAGCGACTGGACGGCGGGATCGATGACGCTGCGCCGGATTTCGATTTTGACGATGCCCGCAGCGGCTACAGCGAGGGCGTGACCGGCCGCGGCGACGAACGCCAGGTGTATGTGCGGCGCAGTCCCGGCGCGCCGCGCCAGACCGCGCAACTTGCGACGCCGCGCAATGCCGTGATCGACGCGGGGTTCGATGCCTACCTGCGCAGCCACTGGACGGCACTGGGCTCGGGAAAAGACGCCGACGCCGCGTTCCTGGTTCCCAGCCGCCTGAAATACCTCCATCTGGCCATACGCGCCGTTGATGCAACGGACCAGGACCGGCCCGTACGCCGGTTCAAGTTGAGCCTGAGCGCGTGGTACGGCTTTGTGCTCCCGTCGATCGAGGTGACTTACTCGCTGACCGACCGGCGCCTGCTTCGCTTCAAAGGCATCGGCAACATCCGCGACGGCCAGGGCGGCACGCCGCAGGTACGCATCGAATTCGCGGCCGATACGCAATACGGCCCTCCCTCGGCGCAACAGGTCGAACGCGCGGAAACCGAACCGTTGGTGTCCCGATGCAATGTCGAAAATTAAGGGTTTGCGCCAACGCATCCAATCCGGACCGCCGTACGTATAAGAAAGCACAAGAACAAGCATAGACAGGATCTGCAATGACACATCGCCGCGAAGAAACAACGCCACAGGGCCGCGCCGCCGCGCATAGGCGAGCGTCGTGGACAATGCCGCTGCGGCGCTGGTTCGACACCCATGGGCCAGACCAATACCCGGCAACGGACAGAGCCGCCCGGGACGGCATCGACTGGCCCCGGGCGGTTCCGTTCCTTTTGATCCATGCGGGATGCCTGGGCGTGCTGTGGGTGGGCGTCTCGCCCGTCGCCGTGGCGATCGCGCTGTCGATGTACGTCATGCGCATGTTCTTCCTGACGGCCTTCTACCACCGCTATTTCTCGCACCGCGCGTTTCGCACCTCCCGTGCTGCGCAATTCGTCTTTGCGATTCTGGGCGCCTCGTGCGTGCAGCGCGGTCCGCTGTGGTGGGCCGCGCACCATCGCAGCCACCACGCGCACG
>CALGFL010000053.1 GCA_937881145.1 uncultured Bordetella sp. | reverse complement strand
GTGAGTGCATGGCCGAATGTTATAACCTTCGGCCATGATTACGCAGAACTCCAAGACCGGTCTATATCTCGAAGACCTTGCCGTCGGGGCGCAATTTCGTAGCGGTTCGTACACGATGACCGAGGACGAAATCAAGCAGTTCGCCCGGCAGTACGACCCGCAGGTCTTTCATCTTGACGACGCCGGCGCGCGCGACACGCTATTTGGCGGGCTGGCGGCCAGCGGCTGGCATACCGCCGCGGTCGCCATGCGCCTGCTGGTCGAAGGCGGCTTGCCCATTGCAGGCGGCCTGATCGGAGCGGGCACCGAACTGCGCTGGCCCCGTCCCGTGCGGCCGGGCGACACGCTGACGGTGCAGACCACGGTGCTCGAGATCACGCCGTCGCGCTCAAAGCCCGATCGCGGCATAGTGCTGTGCCAGAGCGATACGCTCAACCAGAATGGCGAGGTGGTCCAGCAATCGAGGGCCAAGGTGATGGTGCTGCGCAAGTCCAAGACTGCCTGAGGCGAGCCCCTGTGAAGCGCTTGCTCATAGCCATCATCTGTTTCTCCCTGGCGGCGACGGCCTACACGGCTTACGTCATCGTGCAGCGGCAGGCAGCGCTGCACGAAGTCTCCCGCGATCTCGATTCGTGGTCCGTCAGCCAGACTCTGTCGGAATACATGCGGCTCGAACACGAGCTGGCGGAATATCAGCTGGGCATGCCCGGCGTGAATGCCGGCGAACTGCGCCTGCGCGTGGACATCCTGCTGGGGCGGCTGGATCAGCTCAAGGAAGGCAGTCTAGGCCGGTTCATGCAGGAGAAGCCGGCCCGCGCGCAACTGCTGGCCGGCCTGCACGACGTCCTCTGGGCCGTGGACAAGCAGCTCGATGCACCGCCGCCTGTCGACTTTCATCTCGAGCTGGAGAAGATGGGGGCGCTCGATGCGCCCATGACCACGCTCGCGGCCAGCGTCATCGCGGCCAAAACCGCGCAGATCGACGCCCAGGAAGAAGACCTGCAGAAACTCCATCTGCTCTATACCGCGTTGGCCGGCAGTCTCATGCTGTGCGGCATCGCGCTGATTCTGATGCTGTTGCGCCAGAACGGCCTGCTCAGGGGCACCCAGTCCGACATGAACCAGCTGGTCGACGATCTGCGCGTGGCCTCCACGGAAATGCTCGAGCAGAGCAACCAGATGGCGCATCTGGCCAATCACGATTATCTGACCGGTCTGGCGAACCGCATGCTCTTTCGCCAGGAACTCGACGACCGCCTGCGCGCTGCCGCGAACGGCGGCGCCTCGGTCGCCGTCTTCTTTCTCGACCTCGACGGGTTCAAAGATGTCAACGACACGCTGGGCCACGACGTGGGCGATGATCTGCTGGAAGAGGTGGGTGCGCGCCTGCAGTACTCGACCACCGACGCGGATCTGGTCTGCCGCCTGGGCGGCGACGAGTTTTCCGTGCTGAGCACGGCGAGCACGCAGGAAGAAGCCGTCGAGCAGGCGCAGAGCCTCATCGCCGAAATGAGCGACCCCTACATCATCAACGGACGGGCGATCAATGTGGGCGTCAGTGTCGGGATCTGCCTGACGCACGGCGAGCTGGAGTCGGATACGGTGCTCAAGCAGGCGGACCTCGCGCTCTACGAGGCAAAGCGGCTGGGGCGCGGCCGGGCCTATGTTTTCCGCCAGGAATTGCAGACCCGTTTTCTGGGGCGCAAGTCGCTCGAGGCCGATCTGAGGCGCGCCTTGATCAAGGGCGAATTTGAAGTCCACTACCAGCCCCAGGCCGATGCGCGCACGGACCTGATCTGCGGCTACGAAGCGCTGCTGCGCTGGAACCACCCGACAAGAGGCCGGGTGCTGCCGTCCGATTTCATACCCGTGGCGGAAGAAACGGGCCTGATCCACGCCATTGGCGACTGGGTGCTGCGCACTGCTTGCCGCGAAGCCACGAAATGGAAGCAGCCGCTAAGCATTGCGGTCAATCTGTCGCCGGTTCAGTTCCGCAACCGGACGCTGCCTCTGTCGGTGCGGCAGGCGCTGGACGAAAGCGGGTTGGATCCCCGCCGGCTGGAGCTCGAAATTACCGAATCCACGCTGCTGGAACACAGCGAGCTGACGCAGGAAGCCTTGAGCAGTTTCAAGAAATCCGGCGTGCAGATCGCCATGGACGATTTCGGCACAGGGTATTCGTCGCTGGGAACCCTGCGCAAATTTCATTTCAACCGGATCAAGATCGACCAGAGCTTCACGCGCGACGTGCCCAATGGGCGCGACGCGGTGGCGATCATCACGCTGGTCATCGGCGTTGCGCGCAGTCTGGGCATCGAGACGACGGCCGAAGGCGTCGAAACCGACGAGCAGCTTGTGCACTTGAAGCAGTTGGGCTGCGACAAGATCCAGGGCTACTTCATCGGCAAACCCGGCCCCGTGAGCACATTGGCTCCTCATTTGTACTAGAGACTGCGGCGTGGCAGACCCCGGGGTAGGCGGGGCTGCTACATGGTCAGCGCAGGCCGCGGCGCCGGCGCCGGGCTGGCCGCTGCGGGTTGGCCGGCGGCCGAGGCTTCGAAGCGGAAGATGGAGACGGCATCGCGCAACCCCGCCGCCTGGTCTTCCAGGGACTGGGCCGCGGCGGCGGCCTGCTCGACCAGCGCGGCGTTCTGCTGCGTGACTTCGTCCATCTGCGTGACGGCTTTGGCGACGTTCTCGATGCCGTTGGACTGTTCTTGCGAGGCAGCCGCGATTTCGCCCATGATGTCCGTGACGCGGCCGACTGCCGTGATGATCTCGCCCATGGTGCGGCCGGCCTGGTCCACCAGCGCCGATCCGGTCTGCACGCGCTCGACCGAGGTGTCGATGAGCGCCTTGATTTCCTTGGCCGCGTCGGCCGAGCGCTGAGCGAGGTGGCGCACCTCGCTGGCCACCACCGCGAAGCCGCGTCCTTGCTCTCCGGCGCGCGCCGCTTCCACGGCCGCATTGAGGGCGAGGATGTTGGTCTGGAAGGTAATGCCTTCGATGATGGTGATGAACTCGGCGATCTTGGCCGAGCTTTGATTGATGTCGCCCATGGTCTGGACCACCTGGCTCACCACGGCGTTGCCCTTGCCTGCGATTTCCGAGGCGTTGGCCGCCAGCGTGCTGGCCTGGCGGGCGTTGTCGGCGTTCTGCTTCACGGTATTGGTGAGCTCGTCCATGCTGGACGCGGTTTCCTGCAGCACCGACGCCTGCTCTTCGGTGCGCGACGACAAGT
>CALGFL010000052.1 GCA_937881145.1 uncultured Bordetella sp. | reverse complement strand
ATGCAGAACCAGCGCCAGGGCATCAATACGCAGATGGGCACGATGGTCACGCAGATCAACAGCAGCCTGGACACCATCAATCAGCTCAATCAGCAGATCGCGGCGGCATACGGCCAGGCGGGAGGCCAGCCGCCCAACGACCTGCTCGACGAACGCGATCAAGCCATATCGGATCTGGGCCAACTGATAGGCATACAAACCTACACGCAGAGCAACACCAACACCGTCAGCATTTCTCTGGCCGGCGGCCAGCCGTTGCTGTCGGGCACGACCGAGTACAAACTGTCGGCCTCGACGTCGTCTTCCGACCCGGCGACCAAGGCGCTGTACTACAGCATTCCCGGTCCCAACGGCACTCAGACCCAGGTGGAACTGCAGGACAGTCAGGTTACCGGCGGCTCGGTGGGTGGCCTGCTGGCTTTCCGCCAGCAGCTCAACTCCATACAAGATCAACTGGGGCAGTTCGCCGTCGGCCTGGCCATGACGATGAACGGCCAGCAGGAGCAGGGCCTGGATCTGACCGGCAAACCGGGCTCCAATATTTTCAGCCTGGGCTCGTCCGATATTGTCTCCGGCGCCAATAGCGGCTCGGCCAAGCTGAGCATGACGGCGCAGAGCGGCCAATACACGATCAGCTATGACGGCACCGCCTACTCGGTGAAAGACCCCAGCGGCAATGCAGTGACGGTGGCCACGACAGTCAACGGCAGCGGTCAGACCGTGCTGAACTTCAACGGTTTCAGCGTTACCGTGGCCGGCGGCAATGATCCGCGCGCCACGGCCACGAGTCCCGATACGTGGACCATGCAGCCTTTCGGCATGACCACGCCTACGATCACGGCCGCCGCGACCAACGGGCAGCAGAACATCAGCTACAACATCGCCTATAGCGGCGGCACCTGGAGCGTGACGGGTCCGTCCGGCGCGGTGGCCGCGACGACTACCGTGAACGGCGACGGCACGACCACGCTGGCTTTCGACGGCTTCAAGGTCACGGCCGGCGCTGGCGCGGTCACCTCGGGCGACTCCTGGACTTTCCAATCCAGCGGCACGGGTTCGTCTATAACGCCCGCCGCGACCAATTCGGGCACCGATCCTGCGCTGACGGCCAGTTCGACAACTGCCAGCGCACCGACCTTGGCGGCCAATGCCGTGGGTAATGGCGACTACAAGGTTACCTACAACGGCACTGCCTATACGGTGACCGATCCCAGTGGCAACGCGGTCGCCAATGCCACCGGCGGCGCGACGTTCACGCCGGACGCCCAAGGCGACATCACCTTCCATGGCATGGTCGTCAATGTCAGCGGCAACGCCGCGAGCGGCGATTCCTGGCAGATAGACCCGGACGGCATGTCGCAAGTGCCTGCTATCGGCAACACGCACAACACCAGCACGGCGGCCCTGTCGGCGAGCTACGTCGATCCCAACCAACTGCGGGCCAGCGATTACAGCATTGCCTATGACGGCAGCAGCTATCAGGTGACGCGCCAGTCCGACGGGACGGTGACGAACGTCTCGCCGGACGCGCAGGGCCATCTGAATTTCGACGGTTTGAGCGTTTCGGTCAGCGGGACTCCGGCGGCTGGCGACAAATGGGAACTGCAACCCACGCGTTACGCGGCGGGCCAACTGACCTCGACGCTGACCAACCCCAGCCAGCTGGCTTTGGCCGACGCGGCCGGCGGCACGGCCAACGGCAACAACGGCCTGGCGATGGCCAAGCTGCAGACATCCCTCGTGCTGGGCAACGGTACCTTGAGCCTGAACGGCCTGTACGCGCAGTTGGTCAACAACGTGGGCGTGCAGACGCAACAGTTGAACTCGTCGTTGACGGCGCAGAACGCGCTGGTCACACAGCAGACTTCGGCGGTGACGTCGGTGTCCGGCGTGAACTTGAACGAAGAGTATGTGAACCTGACCCAATACCAGCAGCAATACCAGGCCAGCGCCAAGATTCTGGATGTGGCGAGCACGATTTTCGACGCAATCCTGGGCGTGGCCAATGGTTGATCGAATCAAGCGGCATAAGCAGATTTTTATTGGAGCACGATGATGGTGACACGCATCAGCACCTCGCAGTTTTATCAGAATTCCCTGAACGGCATCCTGAACCAGCAGTCGGTGCTTACGCAGGTGCAGAGCCAACTGTCGTCGGGTCTGGCGGTGCAGACGCCGTCCGACAACCCCTTGGCCGCGGCCCAGGCGGTCGTGTTGTCGCAAGACGCCACGATGAACTCCACCTTTGCGTCGAATCAGGAACAAGTCACCAATTCGCTGGGAGCGGAAGAGAACGCGCTGAACTCGGTCACCACGACCATGCAGAGCGTGCTGCAGAATGTCGTCCAGGCAGGCGATGCCACGATGGGCGATACTGGCCGCCAATCCATCGTGACCGCGCTGACCAGCCTGCGTAGCCAGCTCGTCGCCTTGGCCAACACCACCGACACCAACGGCCAGTATGTATTTTCGGGCTATCAGGGCGCAACCCAGCCCTTTCAATTGAACTCGTCGACGGGCGCCGTGACCTATCTGGGCGACCAGGGGCAGCGCAGCATCCAGGTTTCGCAATCGCTGCAGGTTGCCGGTAGCGACGTGGGCACGGACGTCTTCGATCGCGTCTCGCCGGGCTCGCAAGCCTATATAACCCAGGCCGGCAGCAGCAACACGGGTACCGGTGTCTTCGCTCCGGCCTCCGTCAGCGTTCCCACGTCGAGCAACAACGTGGGCAAGGATTTCACGGTCACCTTCGCCACCGGCACCGGCGCCAATGCAGGCCAGATGGGCTATACGGTCAGCATGACCGATCCGAACAACCCCAATGGGCCGACGACGACGACTGCCTGGCAGGCCTACACCAGCGGCGCCACAATTTCGATGCCGGGTGGCGGTGTTTCGTTCGCGGTCACGGGCGCGCCGCAAGCAGGCGATACCTTTACGCTGGACACGCCTAAGAACGGGGTGGGTTCGAACATGGACCTCTTCCAGACTTTGACCAATCTGATCAATACGCTGAGCGTGCCGTCGAACAACAACCCGGTCAGCTCGGCGGCGATCACCAATGCGCTGGCTTCCGCCAACAAGCAGATCCAGATGAACTACGACAATGTGCAGACGGTCATCACTTCGATCGGCGCGCGCATGAACGAGGTCGAGGCGCTGGGCAACACCGGCACCCAACTGGGCCTGTCCGATACTCAGCAACTGGGCAATTTGCTGGATGTGGACATGTATTCCGCTACCAGCAGCCTCGAGTTGCGCCAGGTTGCTCTGCAAGCGGCGATCCAATCGTTCTCGGTGGTTCAGAAGGCCAATTTGTTCAGCATGAATGGCTAAGCCTGTCCGGCTGCACCGACTCCGACCTGCCGCCGGCCTCTTGGCCGGCGTTTCTGATTAAACGAATACCTAGGTGCTGCGCTGCCGGAACCCGAAAAATCGATGTTCGCCAATTTGAAAATACGCACGGGCTTGCTGGCCGTGGTTCTGACGTTCGTCGCGCTGTCTGTCGTGGCGATAGGCTACGGCCGGTGCAGCGCGCGCCAGGACGGGATGGTCATCGGTACCCCGGACAATGCGGGCGTGCAGCAGAACGTGTTGATCCGGGATGCCTACATCGCTGCGCTGCGCCTGCCTGCCGCCAAGCCGCAGGATCCGCCTCGTGCATCGCGCAAAACGATTGTCGCGGACACGGACAATTGGGAATCTTTTTAAGTGTGTTTGTGGCGTATCGAGGTGGTGCGATGATTCATGGCTTGAAGGCGCTTGCCGTTGCGATGCTGCTGGTTCTGGCGGGCTGCGTCGCAACCGGGCACGGTTTCAATTCCGCTGCGCTGGCGGATCTGACGCCGGGACAGACCACCATGGCGCAAGCCGTCTATATCTTGAACGCGCCGCCCGATAAGATCTATCCGCAAAGCGACGGCACGACGATGGCGTTTTGGCGCTTCCATGTTACCGTGCTCGTGGACCGTGTTTATGCCACTCAGGAAGCGATGCTTTTGTTCGGTCCGGATGGACGTTTCATCCGTCTGATCGACGGCACCAACCTGCTGCTTTCTCCCGCGGCTCAACAGAAACTGACGGGAGGGGTACCGCCTCCCGCGCCACCCGCGCCCGAGGTCCAGCCTGCCGCGCCGCAAGCGCAACCCGTGTCTACCGGGGGCGATGACGCGACGATGGGCGCGAGTCCGAACCTGGGGTCTGGCGTAGCAGGACCGCCGCCGGGCATGGGCAGTCTGCAGATGTACGCCTTACCCACTCCGGCCACGCCGGCTGCGGCACAGTAATTCTTATCTCATAGTCATCCGACTCGGCTGCACAGGCTTTTCGCGCGATGAAGGATGAGTTTGCAAATAGCGGATCAAGAACCGCGCGACATTGAAAAAGGAGCCGTTGTGACTACCGAGTCAAACAGCAAGAGCAACAAGAAGCCTCGCGTCAAACCTTCCTCCCAGCGCGGCGCGTCACAGGGCCTGAGCTTGCGCAATATCCACGTGGGGACCTTGCTGCTCTTTATCATGGCGTTGTTCTTGCTGCTGGTAGTGAGCGTCGGAGGCCTGGGCGCCTATTACTTGCAGCAGAACTACAAATCGGTGCAAGAAATCGGCGATCTGATGGCGCGCGAGCGCACGGTGACCACCATCAACAGCGACATGCTGCGCGCGCGGGTCGGACTGATGGTGGCGGCGCGCTACTTGCAGGAAGCGGGCTGGGGCGGTACGGGCGACTCCACGGCCTCCGGCAAGAAGGCTTTGGGCGAGGCAACGGCCTTGCTCGACGGCGTGCGCAAGCATTTCGGCGAATTCCAGAAGAACATGCTGCAGGACGATACCGGGCACCAGCTTTCGGTGGATCTGATGCGCCGCTACCGTGCTTATATCGACGACGGCGTGGACACGATGACCGACGCCTTGAGCAAGCAGGATTTCTCCACGTTCTACATGGTGAACGATCAGTACGGCACGCCGCGTAGCGCCGCGTTCATCCAGGCGATCCTCAATTTCAGCCACTATATCGAAGAGCGGCAGCAGGTGCTGAAAGACCAGTCGGCGATGGAACTGCGCAAAGGACTGATCGCCGTGGGCGTCGCGATATTGCTATCGCTGATCCTGGCCATGCTGGCCCGCGGGATTTTCAACAGCCTGGTGGTCAAACCTCTGGTATCGGCCGGCCAACTGTTCAACAAGGTGGCCGAAGGCGATCTGACGAGCAAGATTCCCGTGCGTGGACGCAATGAAATCACCGTTTTGTACGCAGGCTTCAAGCGCATGCAGGAAAGCCTGATCCGCACGGTGGCGTCGGTGCGCCGCGGCGTGGAAGAAATCGACACCGGTTCGAAGGAAATCGCCTCGGGCAATACCGATCTTTCTTCGCGTACCGAACAACAGGCGGCCTCGCTTGAAGAAACCGCGGCGTCGATGCAAGAGCTGGCTTCGACCGTGAAGCAGAATGCCGAGAACGCGCGCCAGGCCAACCAGTTGGCCGCCA
>CALGFL010000051.1 GCA_937881145.1 uncultured Bordetella sp. | reverse complement strand
AGCCCGCGCGGAGTATCCTCGGTGATCTCGATATAGGCGTAGTACTGTACCTTGGGCATGATGGCCTTGATCAGGATGTCGCGGCACAAGGGAGAATCATCGCTCCAGTTATCGCCGTCGGAGGCCTGCGCCGCATAGATGTTCCATTCGTTGGTCGGATAACGGTCGGCGATGATCTCGTCCATGAGCTTCAAGGCGCTGGACACCACGGTGCCGCCGGTCTCGCGGGAATAGAAGAATTCCTGCTCATCCACTTCCTTGGCCACGGTGTGGTGGCGGATGAACACCAGCTCGATGTTGTCGTAGGTGCCGGTGAGGAAAAAGTACAGCAGGGTGAAGAAGCGCTTGGCCAGATCCTTCTTGGTCTCGTCCATGGAACCCGACACGTCCATCAGGCAGAACATGACGGCACGCGCCACGGGAACGACAACGGGCACGCGATGACGGTAGCGCAGGTCCAGATCGTCCAGGAACGGCACCCGCGCCACGCGGCCGGCCCATTGCTCGACTTCGGCGCGCAACGCGGCCAGCTCTTCTTGCGGCGCACCACGGGCCATGGCTTCTTCCAGACGAGCCTGGGCTTGCTCGAGCCCGCCGCGCGCGTTCAGCCCCAGCGCCACGCGGCGCGACAGCGAGGCCTTGAGTGTGCGGCCTACGCTCAGCTGGCTGGGCGAACCCGTGGTGGTGTAGCCCGCGCGCTGCCACTTGGTTTCGGACACATCGCCCAACTGGGTGCGCGCCAGATGCGGCAGTTCGAGGTCGTCGAAGAAAAGGCTGAGGAACTCGGCGCGCGACAGGCTGAAGGTGAACTGATCCGCCGACTCGCCCTCGCCGGGTTCCGAGCCATCGCCCTCCCCGCCGCCTTGAGGACGCTCCAGTTGATCGCCCTTGGCGAATTCCTTGTTGCCGGGGAGCACGATTTCGCGGTCGCCGCCCTGGTCGACCCGAAAGTGGGGTTCGGAGATGTCGCGCACGGGCAGCTTGACCTCGCCGCCCTGCTCCATGTCTTCGATGGAGCGGTCGCGGATCATGTCGCCGACCGCCTTGCGGATCTGCTCCTTGTAGCGCCGCAGGAACCGTTCGCGATTGGCCGCGCTTTTATTGCGGCCGTTCAGGCGTCTGTCTATGAGCGAATTCATGGTTTACCTCGCTCATCAAGAGGACTTCCTTACGCGCAAATACCATTCGCACAACAGCCGGACCTGCTTCTCGGTATAGCCCTTGCTGACCATGCGATCCACGAAACTCTGGTGCTTGTTCTTGTCGTCGGCCGATGCCTTGGCATTGAACGAGATCACGGGCAGCAGATCTTCGGTATTGGAGAACATCTTCTTCTCGATCACTTCGCGCAGCTTTTCATAGCTGGTCCAGGTGGGGTTGCGGCCGGCGTTGTTGGCGCGGGCGCGCAGCACGAAGTTGACGATCTCGTTGCGGAAATCCTTGGGGTTGGCAATGCCGGCGGGCTTCTCGATCTTTTCCAGCTCGTCGTTGAGCGCGCCGCGGTCGAAACTCTCGCCGGTTTCGGGATCGCGGAATTCCTCGTCCTGGATCCAGCAATCGGCAAACGTGACGTAGCGGTCGAAAATGTTCTGGCCGTATTCGGAATACGACTCCAGATAGGCGGTCTGGATTTCCTTGCCGATGAACTCGGCATAGCGCACCGCCAGGTAGCCCTTGATGAATTCGAGATAGCGGCGACGGACTTCTTCCTGCAGGTCGTCGCGGACGATGCGCTGCTCGAGCACGTACATAAGGTGCACGGGGTTGGCCGCCACCTCGGTCTGGTCGTAGTTGAAGACCGAGGAAAGAATCTTGTAGGCAAAGCGCGTGGACACCCCCGTCATGCCTTCGTCGATGCCGGCGTATTCCTTGTATTCCTGCAGCGCCTTGGCCTTGGGATCGACGTCTTTGAGCGTTTCGCCGTCGTAGACCCGCATCTTGGAGTAGATGCTGGAATTCTCGGGCTCCTTCAGTCGCGTCAACACAGAGAACTGCGCCATCATGTCGAGCGTTCCCGGCGCGCAGGGCGCGTTGGACAGCGAACTGTTGCGCAGCAGCTTCTCGTAGATGTGGACTTCTTCGGTCACCTGCAGGCAGTACGGAACCTTGACGATGTAGATACGGTCGAGGAAGGCTTCGTTGTGCCGGTTATTGCGGAAGGTCTGCCATTCGGCCTCGTTGGAGTGCGCGAGGATCATGCCGTTGAAGGGAATGGCCGAGAAGCCCTCGGTGCCCTTGAAGTTGCCTTCCTGCGTCGCGGTCAGCAGCGGGTGCAGCACCTTGATGGGCGCCTTGAACATCTCGACGAACTCGAGCAGGCCCTGGTTGGACAGACACAGGCCGCCGGAATAGCTGTAGGCGTCGGGGTCGTCCTGCGAGTAGCGGTCGAGCATGCGGATATCGACCTTGCCCACCAGCGAAGAGATGTCCTGGTTGTTTTCGTCGCCCGGCTCGGTCTTGGCGATGGCCACCTGGCGCAGCACCGAAGGTATGAGCTTGACCACCCGGAACTTGGAGACGTCGCCGTCGAATTCCCTCAGGCGCTTGATGGCCCAGGGCGACATGATGCCGTTCAGGCAGCGCGTGGGAATGCCGTATTCGGTCTGCAGCTGCTCGCCGAACACTTCGGGATTGAACAGGCCCAGCGGCGATTCGTTGACAGGCGAGCCCTTGAGCGCGTAGATGGGATAGCGCTCCATCAGCGCCTTCAGCCGTTCGGCGATGGACGACTTGCCTCCGCCCACCGGGCCCAGCAGATAGAGAATCTGCTTGCGCTCCTCCAGGCCTTGCGAGGCGTGCTTGAAGAAAGCGACGATCTGCTCGATGACCTCTTCCATGCCGTAGAACTCGCGAAACGCCGGATAGCGCTTCATGAGCCGGTTGGAGAACAGGCGCGAAAGGCGCTGATCGTTGCGTGTATCGACCAGCTCCGGCTCGCCGATGGCAGCCAGCATCCGTTCTGCCGGGCTGGCGTAGACCATGGGATCTTGCCTGGCCAGATTCAGAAATTCTTCGAGTGAGAACTCGGCTTCCTGATCGCGGGCGTACTGCGATTTGAAACCTTCGAGGATGCTGCTCATGGGCTACCTCCTGCGGATTTCAGGCGTCCCAAATATAAGGACGCTTCTGTCATTGTGTGCTTCGGTCAAGCGCGATGCCAGCGATTCCTCGAATTTCTTCACCACAGTATGTAGGCTTGTTGGTGAAAGCACACACAATAGAAAGGATATGAAATCCTATATTGGTTTAGGCCCCATTCTTTGTAAACAGTTCCATGAATGCGGAAAAATTCAGGGCCGCATTTCCCCTAATTAAAGCGTTACTTGAAATACATCGAAGCTTTTTCTTCACTGCTGCTCGGCAACGACGGCGATGCGAGGTCAGGCCCTTTTTATTTCAGGAATTCTCCCAAAAAGTCTACGAAGGCGCGCAGTTTTGCCGACAGGCGATTGCGTTCCAGATAGATCGCGTGGATGTCGGCGTTCGGCAGCGACCACTCGGTGAGCAGCGGCGTCAATTCTCCACGCGCAATGCAGTCGGCGACTTCCCATTCCGAGCGCACCGCGATGCCGCGGCCATCGAGCGTCCAGCGCAGCACGGCGCTGCCGTCGTTGCTCGACAGCGCGCCGCCGACCTTGACTGTTTCCGCGCGCTTGCCGCGCGAGAAGTGCCAGGTGCCGTAGGCCGAGTCGTTCTCGCGCAGCACGATGCAGTCGTGGCGGGCGAGGTCGTGCGGCACCGACGGCTTACCGTGTTGTTTCAGGTAAGCGGGCGACGCGCACACGATGCGGCGGTTCTTGCGCAGCAGGCGCGCGTTGACGCGCGCGTCGGGTACCTCGCCGAAACGGATACCCAGATCGTAGCCCTCTTCCTGCAAATTCATGGGCCGCTCCGTCAGTTGCAGTTGTATCTGCATGGACGGAAAGCGCTCGACGAATTTCGATATCGCCGGCGCGATATGGGTACGGCCGAAACCGAAAGAGGCATTCACGCGCAGCAGCCCCGCCGGTTCGCCGCGGCTGCGCGTGACGAGCTGCTCCAGTTCCGACAGCTCGTCGAGAATGCGCGAACCGTTGGCCAGATAGAGCTCGCCTTCCGGCGTAAGCGAAAGCCTGCGCGTAGTGCGGTTCATCAAACGCACGCCCAGCCGGCGCTCCAATTGCGCGAGCCGCTTGCTGACGGCGGGCGGTGTCACGCCGAGTTCGCGCGCGGCGGCGGCCAGATTGCGATTGCGCGCCACCAGCGCGAACAGGTTCAGATCGGAAAAACCATCCATTGCTCTGCGCCCAGGCTTATTGATTCCTTTAAGTTACTACTGGATTTCTTTTCAGTAAAACAAATCCTGATCGGCATCAATTAGACTGCATGCAAACAGAAGGAGACAGTCATGTTCGAAGGCTACACAGAGGCATCGGCAACAATCGACGGCGTGCGCATCCACGCCGTCAAGGGCGGACGCGGCCCCGCGCTCCTGCTTCTGCATGGCCATCCGCAAACGCACGCGATCTGGCACAAGGTCGCGCCCGCGCTCGCTCGGCATTTCACGGTGATCGCGGCCGACCTGCGCGGCTACGGCGACAGCGGCAAGCCGCAAGGCGCCGAAGATCATTCGAACTATTCCAAGCGCCGCATGGCGTTGGACCAGGTCGAACTCATGCGCCGCCATGGCCATGAATCGTTCGCACTCCTCGGCCATGACCGCGGCGGACGCGTTGCCGCGCGCATGGCGATCGATCATCCCGATGCGGTGACGCGGCTGGTGACGCTGGACGTCGCCCCGACCGCCGCGATGTACGAGCAGACCACGTTCGATTTTGCGCGCGCCTACTGGCACTGGTTCTTCCTGATCCAGTCGCCGCCCTTGCCCGAAACGCTGATCCGCGCCGATCCCGACCTGTATCTCAAGCAGACCATCGGCGCGCGCAGCGCAGGACTCAAGCCGTTCACGCCCGAGGCCTACGCCGCCTATCTGCGCTGCCTGTCGGATCCGGCCACGGCGCACGGCATCTGCGAAGACTATCGCGCCTCCGTCACCATCGATCTCGAACACGACCGCGCCGATCTGGCCGCGGGCAAGCAGATCGCCTGCCCTTTCCTGGCGCTATGGGGTGCGCACGGCGTGGTCGGCAAATGTTTCGACCCCCTGGCCGAATGGAGCAAGTGGAGCGCGAACGTGCAAGGCAATGCCTTGCCCTGCGGCCACTACATACCGGAAGAAGCGCCGGAATTGCTGCTGGAGCGCGTGCTGCCCTTCCTGCAGCGCTGATTCATCCTCACGACTGTTTTCTTGCAGCCGCCCTGGCGGGTGGCCTTCCATCCGCTCGTCCATTCCAATCGAATTTCGCCATGTCTTCGCGCACGCTCTATCAAAAACTGGTCGATACGCACACGGTATCGACGCTCGACGCCGAGCACGTTCTGCTCTACGCCGACCTGCATATCATGAACGAATACACCAGTCCGCAGGCCCTTGCGGGCCTGCACGA
>CALGFL010000050.1 GCA_937881145.1 uncultured Bordetella sp. | reverse complement strand
CATCGCCTCCATTACCAAGACTTTCTAGAAAGAATCGTTCTAACCGGGGCGATTGCGCCCGGCCGAACTCACATGCGGCGGCGCCGGCTAGCGCCTTGCCGCGTCGGGAAACTCGCGATCGAAGCCGGCTATCCGCGCCGCATCCGCCGCGCTCGGCGCCGGACGGCCAAAGAGATAGCCCTGGGCCTCCATACAGCCCTTGTCCGTCACGCAAACCAGCTGCTCGCCGGTCTCGACCCCTTCCGCCACGGTCGTGACCCCCAGATTCCTGCCCAGGTCCGCGATGGCTTGCACCACGGCCGCGCAGTCGGGCCGCGTCAGGGCGTCGCGCACGAACGAGCCGTCGATCTTGATCTTGTCGAAGGGAAAGATCCGCACATGGGCCAGCGAAGAAAAGCCCGTGCCGAAATCGTCCAATGCAATGCGCGCGCCCATGGCCCGGACTTCGCGCAACTCCTGCGCCACGGCGCCGTCGTCGCGCAGCAAGGCGGTCTCGGTCACCTCGATTTCCAGGCGGCAGGACGCCAGCCCCGATTCGGCGATGGCTGCGGCAATGGTCGGCACCATGGTCCCGCGGCCCAATTGCACCGCCGAGACATTGACGGCGACGCGCGCGCCGTCCTGCCAATGCATGGCCTCGCGGCATGCGCGCCCCAATACGAACCGGCCTAGCTGGTCGATCAGTCCGCTGCCCTCGGCGATCGGGATGAATTCCTGGGGAGAGACCCAGCCGCGCCTCGGGTTATACCAGCGCACGAGCGCCTCGCGGGTCGTGACCTGCCGCGAGGCGATATCGACAATGGGTTGATAGAACACGAAAAGGCCTTGTTCGTCCTGCAGCGCGGCCTGCAGTTCCGTCTCCAGGCGCAGGCGCTCGCGCACGTGGCTTTCCATTTCCGCAGTAAAGAGGCGGAACGTTCCCTTGCCTGCCGCCTTGGCCGCATACAGCGCCATGTCGGCATGCGCCAGCAGGGTCGTGGCGGTTTCGCCCCGGCGCACGGTCAGCACGCACCCGACCGATGCGCCGATGCGTACCTGCGTGTCTTTCTCGAGAACATAAGGCTCCGACAGCGCCTCCACCAGGCGCGTGGCCATCCCTCCCACTTCGTTCTCGCCGGTATTGTGCATCAGTGCCGCGAACTCATCGCCGCCTATCCGGCCTAGCGACATGCTCCGCGAGTGCTGGCGCTGCGCGTCGAGCCGTCGGGCAACCTGCCGCAGCAGCTCGTCGCCGGCATAATGGCCTCGCCCGTCGTTGATCAACTTGAACCCGTCCAGGTCGATGTAAAGCAGGCCCAGCGTCCCCTCGGAGTCGGCAAGGCTGCGCTCGAGCTGATCGAGAAACGATGCGCGGTTCGGCAGCCCCGTCAGCGCATCCTGATGTGCCAGCCGGCGTATGCGCTCTTCGGCCCGAAGCCCGTCGACCATGTCGATGAACGCACGGTAATTGCTGAAAACCAGGATCATGAACATGATCGAAGCCAGGACCATGTTCAGAGCCACGGCGATCATCGTGAGATTGCCCGTCGAGACAAAATAAATCACGAACTCCAAGTTCACGATGGCGATCATGATGATGGCGGCCGATCTCACCTGCCTCAGGCTGAAGACGTAGCCCATTGCGGTGATCGCCATGTAGAAGGCCACATGCGCTTTCGCATAGGCGTCGCCATAGGAAAACATGCATAGCGCCCAGGCCGTGAACACGATGGACACGGGAACGGCCAGCCTGTTCGCGCGCACGACCATACGGCGCGCCGTCTCAATGGTCAGAGCCGCCCGGTAGGTCTTGCGCCATTGCAGGATCCGCGTTGCGCTCAACAGGGTCAGCAGCGCGGGAGCAGCCATCGTCAGCCACCGCGGCGCATACGCCATGTGCGTCAAGGCCACCATCCAGGTGCCGGATATGAAGATCAGGTGCATTACCGGAAGCTGCTGCGCGAGCGCCCGGTATTGCGCAATCAGGATATCGGCGCGATCCAGCGGGACGGTGACGAGCCTGCCCGCTCCCGCCAGCAATTTCCTCGGTTTCATGGCTCCGTGTCTTGGGCCTGGCGGGCGCGGCGGCGCCTACATGTTGGCGATCATCGCCCGGCCGAAGCCCGAGCACGACACCTGTTCGGCGCCCGGTATCAGGCGCGCGAAATCGTAGGTCACCTTCTTGGCCAGGATGTTCTTTTCCATGCTGTGGATGATGAGTTCGGCCGCCTCGAGCCAACCCATGTGACGCAGCATCATCTCGGCCGCCAAAATCTGCGAGCCCGGATTGACGTAGTCCTTGCCGGCGTATTTGCGCGCCGGGCCGTGCGTGACCTCGAACACCGCCACCGTGCCGGACATGTTGGCGCTGGGCGCGATGCCGTGCCCGCCCACCTGGGCCGCCACGGCGTCGGAGATGTAGTCGCCGGTCAGGTTCATGGTGGCGATCACGTCGAACTCGCTGGGACGCAGCAGCACGCGCTGCATGAAGGCGTCGGTCAGGACGTCCTTGACGATGATGTCGCGGCCCGTGCGCGGATTCTTGATGCGGCACATAGGCCCTTTGTCGATCAGGCGCGCGCCGAATTCATCGACGGCCAGGGCATAGCCCCAGTCGCGGAAGCTGCCTTCGGTGAACTTCATGATGTTGCCCTTGTGCACCAGTGTCACCGAGTTGCGATCGTGGTCGATCGCGTACTGGATGGCCTGGCGCACCAGGCGCTCCGACCCTTCGCGCGAGATGGGCTTGATGCCGATGGCCGAGGTGTCGGGAAAGCGCAGCTTGGCGCCCAGTTCGTCCTGCAGCAGTGCGATCAGGCGCCTGGCGTGATCCGACTGCGCGGCGTATTCGATGCCGGCGTAGATGTCCTCGGAGTTCTCGCGGAACACGACGATGTCGGTCTTTTCCGGCTCGCGCACCGGCGAGGGTACGCCTTTGATATAGCGCACCGGCCGCAGGCATACATAGAGATCCAGCTTCTGGCGCAGCGCCACGCTCAGGGAGCGGATGCCGCCGCCCACCGGCGTGGTCAGCGAACCCTTGATCGCCACGGCGTACTCGCGGATGGCGTCCAGGGTCTCGTCGGGCAGCCAGTGGTCCTCGCCGTAGACCTGCGTGGCCTTCTCGCCGGCGTAGACTTCCATCCAGTGGATCTTGCGCCGGCCGCCGTAGGCCTTGTCCACGGCGGCGTCGACCACCGCGCGCATCACGGGGCTGATGTCCACCCCCACGCCGTCGCCTTCGATGTAGGGAATCACGACCTGATCCGGCACAGTAAGCGATTGGTCGGCGTTGACGGTGATTTTCCGGCCCTCGGCGGGGACCTCGATGTTCTGGTACGGCATGCGGCTGGCTCCGGTGTGGTCGCGGACAATTTCTATAGAATATAGCCTGTACCGCAGGACTTCCTCATGTTCAATCCTTCACGCGATCAAGTTCGCGAATTTTTCGTCGAGACCTGGCGCAAGCATCGGGCCAACGAGCTGCTGACCCCGTTGGAGTCGATGGCGCTCGACTGGGTGATCGAACACCCCGAATACCACCCCGATCTCGAAAGCCCCGAGGCCAATCAGGCCGAGTATCCGGTCGAAAAAGGCCGCACCAATCCTTTTCTGCACCTGTCGATGCATCTGGCCATCGCCGAGCAGCTTTCCATCGACCATCCGCGCGGCATACGCGCCGCTTATCAAAAGCTGGTCAATCGCGGCGATGCCCACCAGGCCGCGCACGAGATCATGGAATGCCTGGGCCAGGTTGTGTGGGAGGCCCAGCGCCTGGGCACGCCGCTGGACAGCGAGGCCTATATCGAGCTGATCCGCCAACGCGCCGAGCGCTGAAACCCGCCCTCTAAGGTTCGATCGGCACGAACGGCCGGTAATCGATCTGCTTGCCGCGCACGACGACCGCCGTGGCTTCGGGCACTTGAGCCCAGGCCCGCGGCAGATCGATGAGCGGTTCGGAAACGATCAGATAGGCGTTGTCGCCCGCGGCCGCGATGTGCGAGTCGTCGGGGTAAAGCTCGTAGAAATGCCTGAACGAGGTGCTGTGATAGAGCGAAGCCGACTTGCCCTCGCTCGAATAGCGCACGGCTACCAGCTGCTCGCCGTCGCTTGCGCACACCGTCATTCTGACCGGATGTTCGATACCCTGCCGGCGCGCCGTGGCCTCGATGAAGCCGACCATGCGCGAGAGCGCCGGCACCGGGTCCTGCTCCAGCCCGAAGGTCATGGCAAGGTGGAACATCGCTTCCGAATCGGTCGATCCTTCCAGCGAATTGAAGCGTTCGGGATCGATCGCCACCAGCAGATCGCGGCGCACCAGCGGAAAGCTGTCGATCAGTCCGTTGTGCACGAACATCCAGCGCCCGTGACGAAACGGATGGCAGTTGGTCTGCTGCACCGGCGTATGCGTGGCTGCCCGTATGTGCGCCAGGAACATGGGCGCCGCCACGGCGCGCGACAGCTCGCGCAGATTGTGGTCGTTCCAGGCCGGCTGCACGCTGCGATAGCGAAAGGGCTGATCGAACGGCTGCTGGTACCAGCCGATGCCGAAGCCGTCGCCGTTGGTGGTGGTCGCGCCCAGGCGCGAATGCAGGCTTTGGTCGATCAACGAATGGTGCGCGTGAAACAGAAGCGTTTCCAGATGAACGGGGT
>CALGFL010000049.1 GCA_937881145.1 uncultured Bordetella sp. | reverse complement strand
GGCGCAAGAGATCCGCGAGATCCCCAAGCGCCTGAACCATCCGCTCCTCATCAACATCGTGGTCGGCGGCAAGACGCCCACCCTGACCGCCGAGGAACTGGGCAAGCAGGGCTACAGCCTGGTGCTGTATGCCAACGCGGCGCTGCAGGGCGCGGTGCTGGGCATGCAGAAGGCCTTGTCGACCCTGCGCCGCGACGGCAAGCTCGACGAAGACCCGGACCTGCTGGCGCCCTTCAAGGAACGCCAGCGTCTGGTCAGCAAAGACCTCTACGACGAACTGGAGCAGCGCTACGCCGAGCGCTGATCCGCCCGGCGCGGCGCCTGCGTCTCAGGCCGCCAGCGCCGCCGGATAACGGGTGGCGCAGACCAGTCGGCCTGCGGACCACACATGGCTTACCTGCGGCAGGCGGCCCTGCCTGCCGACGGCGGCAAGATCCGCGCGCAGGCCTGACTGGATGCGACCCCGGTCGGCCAGGCTGGCGGCATCGGCGGGATTGCGCGTGACCAGGGCCGCGGCTTGCGGCATGGTCAGGTCCGATTGCTCCAGCACCGTGAACACCGCGGCGATCAGCGTGGAAGGCTGGTAGTCCGAGCACAGGCAGCTCGTCACGCCGGCGCGTATGCCGTCGATGGCCCGCATCGAACCGCTCTGGCTGCCGCCGCGCAATACGTTGGGCGCGCCCAGGACGGTGGCCAGGCCGCAGGACGTCGCCGCGGTGGCGGTATCCAGATTGATCGGAAACTCGCTGATGGCCACGCCCAGGTTGCGGATGGTGGCGATGCGCTGCACCGAATCGTCGTCGTGGCTGGCGGTGGCTACGCCCGCGCGACGGGCATGGGCGATCAGGCGTTCCACGCGCTCGATGGCGCCTTCGGCCCCCATGAGCTTGACCTGCGCGGCCTCTTCGGCCTGGGCCCGCCCCATGCCGTGATTGCCCATCATGTACTGCAGATAGGCTTCGAGCGTCTTGAACTGGCCCTGGCCGGGGGAATGATCCATCACCGAGACCATGTTCGCCGCGCCTGCGTCGATGAGGTCTTCGATGAGCGGCAGCGCGTTGGGGTCGGTGATTTCGTAGCGCAGGTGGACACGGTTGTCGACCAGGCCCTGCTCGCCGAAGTCATGGATCGCGCGGGCCAGCGCGGCGGCCGTGTCGTTGCTGCGCACGCCCCATTCTTTGTTGGAGAACGACAGGGCGTGATAAGGCGTGGTGATACCCGACATGGCGTTGCGCCGGTCGACCTGCGCCAGGGCGAAGTCCAGCGGAAACAGCACGTTCGAGCGCGGTTCCGCCTCCTTTTCGATGGCGTCGCAATGCAGGTCGATCAGCCCGGGCATGAGCCACTGGCCTTGCAGGTCCAGGACTTGCGCGCGGTGGCTGCCGACGGGCTCGATGGCGGCGATGATGCCGTCCTCGATCAGCACGGCGCTGTTTTCCAGCACGGCATCGGGCAGGACGACGCGGGCGTTGGTGATGTAGGTGGCTGGCATGGGCGATGAGCTCCGGGTCAGTCCGCCGCGGCCGGGGCGGGTGCGGCGGTCTTCAGGGGCAGGAGCCGGGTGGCGACCTGGTCGCGGGCGGCTTCGTCGTGGAAGATGCCGATCACACAGCGGCCGTCGGCGCGGGCTTCGCGAATGAGTTCGAGCACCACGGCGCGGTTGTCGGTGTCCAGCGAAGCGGTCGGTTCGTCCAGCAGCAAAACGGGATGGCCGCCGATCAGGCCGCGGGCGATGTTCACGCGCTGCTGCTCGCCGCCCGAGAAGGTGGCGGGCGCCAGGCTCCAGAGGCGCTCGGGCACGTTGAGCCGGGCGAGCAGTTCGGCGGCGCGCGCGCGTGCCGGCCCGATGTCGGCGCCGCGCTGGCGCAGGGGCTCGGCCACCACGTCCAGCGTGGGAACACGCGGAATCACGCGCAGGAACTGGCTCACATAGGCGATGCTGTCGCGGCGCAAGGCCAGGATCTGCTGTTCGCAAGCCCGGGCGATGTCGATCCATTGCCCGCCGCTGCGCATTTTGATGCTGCCCTCGGTGGCCAGGTAGTTGCCGTAGAGGCAGCGCAGCAGCGTGCTCTTGCCGGCGCCCGAGGGGCCGGCAAGCACCAGGCAGTCGCCGGCATGCGCGTCGAAGTTCACCGATTCCAGCACGGGCAGGCGCATGGCGCCCTGGTTGTGCAGGGTGAACAGTTTGCGCAGGCCACGCACTTCTATCATGGGAGTCGGGGTCGTCATGTCAGCTTTGTAAAATGGAGGACACCAGCAACTGCGTGTAGGGGTGCTGCGGATCGTCCAGAATCTGGTCGGTGAGGCCGCTCTCGACCACCCGGCCGCCCTGCATGACCAGCGTGCGCTGCGCCAGCAAACGCGCCACCGCCAGGTCGTGAGTGACGACGATGGCGGCCAGGCGCAGGTCGGTGACCAGCCGGCGCAACAGATCCAGCAGGCGCGCCTGCACCGAGACGTCCAGCGAGGCGGTGGGCTCGTCCATGAACACCATGCGCGGATGCGTGACCAGATTGCGGGCGATCTGCAGGCGCTGCTGCATGCCGCCCGAAAACGACGCGGGCACGTCGTCCAGGCGGCCTTCGTCGATTTCCATCTTTTGCAGCCAGTCGCCGGCGGCGGCACGCAGATCGGCGTAGTTGCGCCGGCCCACGGCCATGAGGCGCTCGGCGATGTTGGCGCCGGCGCTGACCTGCATGCGCAGGCCGTCGCGGGCATGCTGGCGCACGAAGCCCCAATCGGTGCGCGACAGCACGCGGCGGCGCGCGTCCGACAGCGTGCGCAGATCGACCAGGCCGTCTTCGCGGGTGTCGTACCAGACGCTGCCCGCTTCGGGTTCCACCTGGCACGACACGGCCGACAGCAGTGTGGATTTGCCCGAGCCGGATTCGCCCACCACGCAGAGCACTTCGCCGGGATAGAGATCGAAGCTCACCTCGCGGCAGCCGTGTATGCCGTCCCAGGTATGGGTGAGATTGCGTGCCGAAAGCAGCGGGGTGGCGCTCATGCTTGATTTCCTTTTTTGCCGCCGGGCCGCCCCAAGGCAAAAACGTCTCCCTGAGGGGCAGCAAGCCCGAAGGGCGCAGCGTGGGGGCTATTTGCAGCCTTGGCCGTGGCCTGTTCGGCCTGGCGTTCGGCGCAGTATTCGGTGTCCGAGCACACGAAGTGCCGCGTGCCTTGGTCGTCGATGATGATTTCGTCGAGAAAACTGTTGCCAGATCCGCACAGGCTGCAGCGCTCCGACCACTTCTCGATGGCGAAGGGATGGTCCTCGAAGTCCAGGCTCTTGACCGCGGTGTAGGGCGGCACGGCGTAGACGCGCTTTTCGCGGCCCGCGCCGAACAGCATCAACGCAGGGCTGCGGTCGAGCTTGGGGTTGTCGAACTTGGGTATGGGCGAGGGCCGCATCATGTAGCGGCCGTTGACAATCACCGGATAGTCGTAGGCGGTGGCGATGTGGCCGTAGTGCGCGATGTCTTCGTAAAGCTTGACGTGCATGGCGCCGTACTCGGCCAGCGCGTGCATGGCGCGGGTCTCGATTTCGCTGGGTTCGAGCCAGCGCAGGGGTTCCGAGATCGGCACCTGAAAAACCATCACCTGGCCTTCGGCCAGCGGCGTTTCGGGGATGCGGTGGCGCGTCTGGATGAGGGTCGCCTGTTTCGTGGACTCGGTCGTCTGCACGCCGGTGACGCGGCCGAAGAAGCGGCGGATGTTGATGGCGTTGGTGGTGTCGTCCGAGCCCTGGTCGATGACCTTGAGCACATCCTTGGGACCGATGATGGACGCGGTGACCTGAATGCCGCCCGTGCCCCAGCCGTAGGGCAGGGGCATTTCGCGGCTGCCAAAAGGTACCTGGTAGCCGGGGATGGCCACGGCCTTGAGCAGGGCGCGGCGCACCATGCGCTTGGTCGATTCGTCCAGATAGCCGAAGTTGTAGTGCTCGTCGCGGGCGACTGGCGTGTGGATGTGCTGGGTCATGCGTCAAGCCTCGTCGACCGTTTCGTGATGGGGCGCCGGGGGCGCGGCGCTCGCCGTGCCGGCGTGCTCGGCGTGTATGCGGCGCAGCAGCGCGAGCTCGGCCTGGAAATCGACGTAGTGCGGCAGCTTGAGGTGTTGCACGAAGCCCGATGCCTCGACGTTGTCGCTGTGATAGAGCACGAACTCGATGTCGTTGGCCGGACTGCCGCCGGGCTCGCCCAGCTCCTGGGCGCGCAGCGAGCGGTCCACCAGCGACATGGCCATGGCCTTGCGCTCGCCGTAGCCGAAAGTGAGCCCGTAGCCGCGGGTGAGTTTGGGGCATTGCCGCTCGGCGCCGCCGAACTGGCCGATCATCTGGCACTCGGTGACTTCGATCTCGCCCAGGCATACGTCCAGGCCCAGCTCTTCGACATACATGTCGACTTCCAGCGTGCCGTAGCGGATCTCGGCCACGAAAGGGTGGGTGTTGCCGTAGCCGCGCTGCGTGGAGTAGCCCATGGCCAGCAGGAAACCCTCGTCACCGCGGGCCAGATTCTGCAGACGCGCGCTGCGGTCCGCGGGAAAGCCCAGAGGCTGGCGCGTGAGGTCGGTTTCGGGCGCCGGATCGCCGGGTGCCGGCGCTTCGGGATCGATCAGCGCTTCATGCCGCAGCAGGTCGGTCACGCGCGAAGTTACGCGTTCGGCGTGCGGCGCGGGCGGCAGGTTGCCGGCCGCGCGCTCCGCTTGCAGACTGAAATCGAGCAATCGTTGGGTGTAGTCATAGGTCGGCCCCAGCATCTGGCCGCCGGGCAGGTCCTTGAAGGTGGACGAGATGCGGCGCTGCAGATTCATGCGGCCCGTGTCGATGGGACGCGTGTAGCCGAAGCGCGGCAGCGTGGTGCGGTAGGCGCGCAGCAGAAAGATGGCTTCGGTCAAGTCGCCTCCGGCCTGCTTGATGGCCAGCGACGCCAGATGCGGGTCGTACAGCGAACCTTCGCTCATCACGCGCGAGACGGCCAGCGGCATCTGCTCGCGGATCTGGTCCAGGCTGAGCTCGGGCACGGCGGTGTCGCCGCGGCGATATTGATCGAGCAGTTTGTAGGAGTTGAGGATGGCGCGTTCGCCACCTTTGACGGCCACGTACATGTCAGTTCTCCCTGCTCATGCGGCAGGTGCGGGGCAGGCCGCATACCAGGCGACCCTGCGTGAGGATGACGTCGACGCCCAGCGGAAAGCGCAGGTTGTTGGTCTGCCACTGTTCGAGGAAATCGCCGGGCAGGCCCTGGACGCGCAGGACTTGCTCGTCCTGGATGCCGGGGCCGGTCAGCCGCAGCGGTGCACCGTTCTCCAGCGATTGGACTTCGATGATCAGCGTGGCCGATCGATCCGGATAGGCCGGGTCGCCCTGGCGGCATTGGACGAACGCCGGCATGTCGTGGCCGGCGGGCACGGCCACGAAGGTGGCCAGGCCGGGCTCTTGCATGATGCGGCTGCTGCAATGAAAGCGCAGAAAGCGGCCCGCGTCGGCAACCGCACCGACGGGCAGCCACAGCGGCGCATCGACATCGACCAGGGTAAGCAGCGCGGCGGTCATGGCTGGCGACAGATCGGCCGGCACGCCGCACCGCGTGTCCAGCTCATAGACCCGGCCGGGGTGGGCGAGGGCGTCGAGCAGTGTGCGAAAGACGATTTGCGAGTCGACGGGAGCGTCGGCGAAGCCGGGCAGAATTGCGGCGCCTGCCGCGCGATTGGACGTAGCGGGCGCCATCTCAGTCTTCTGCGCGGGCCAGCGTGAAAAAATCCACCTTGGATTGCGCGGCGGTGCGCGCCTTCAAGTCGCGGCGCTCGTTCGCGGCGCGGGCCAGCGGTTCGATCAATGTGCGCCGCACGCGGTCGTGCCACGGCCCGATTTGCATCAGGGCGTCGGCCAGGGCGGCCTGTTCGGCATGGCGCTGCGAGCGGCCGCGCACATAGGCCACGCCCATGATGCCCCCGTCGAGCAGCAGGGCGCAGCGCGTCACCGTGATCTCTCCCAGATTGAATTGCGGGCCGGTGCCGCCGCTGCGGGCGCGCACCATGGCCATGCCGGTCTCGGGCCTGCGCAACCACTGGTGCGGGGGCGGGGCATCCAGCTTGGAGAAGGCACGATCGAGCTCGTCGGGTTCGGCCTGGGCCAGGACTCGCATCCACCCTTGGCGTAGCCACGCGTCGGCGGATGATTTCTGGAGGTTTTCCATATTTCCTCTAAACGTCTAGATGATTTGGAAATGCGATTTTCGCGAACCCGCTCATTCAAACTCAAGTACGTGAACCTAAGATGACAAGCCGGCCCGCGGCCGCGCACAGCGGCGGCATATCGTGGCAATATGGCGCCCGGCATCCCGAACGGCGCGAATCCGATACGGACTGAGAAGGTAGAGAGCATGGTAGAGAGAGGATCAGGCATTGCGGTATGGCGTCAGATCGGCGAACTGCTGGCGGCGGACATCCGCAAGAAACTCTATGAGCCGGGCGAGCAGCTGCCCACCGAATCCGGGCTGGCGCAGCGCTACGGGGTCAATCGCCACACCATTCGCCGCGCCATGGCCGAACTCGAGCAGGAAGGGCTGGTGCGCATCGAGCAGGGCCGCGGCACGTTTGTGCAGGAGCACGCCATCGCCTATGCCATCGGCAAGCGCACGCGTTTTTCCGAAAACCTGCAGCGCCAGGGGCTGCCCGCGCATGGCGAGCTGCTGGGCAAGCAAAAATTGCGCAACGCCGAGGCCGCGAACCATCTGGGCCTGGCGCGCAATGCCCAATTGCTGCGCATACGCGTGCTGGGGCGCTCGGGCAAGCGCGCCATCAGCCTGGCCGAACATTATCTGGACGCCGAACGCTTCCCCGGTTTCGCCGAGCAGTTCGAAACGCTGCACTCGATTTCCAAGGCCTACGCGCAATACGGCATCAGCGATTACACGCGTAAATGGTCGCACATCACCGCGACGTTGCCCGATGCCGAAACGGCCCGCTTGCTGGGCCAGCCCAAGACCCGGCCCGTGCTGCAGGTCGAGGCCTTGAACGTCGATTCACGCGGCACGCCTTTGCAATACGGCATCACGCGCTTCGGCGGCGACTGGGTGCGGCTGCGCGTCGGCGACGACGGCTGATACATCTATACATCCGCTTGTCATCTGCTGCTCTTAGCATCGTGTCCGATGCAAAGGAGCTCAGTCATGATGGATCACACACTGGCCGGTATCGTCGGCACCCGCGTACTCACCGGCGCCGGCCTGCAGGCCGGCGCGGTGGCTTTCAGCCGGGGCCGAATCACCGCGGCCGGCACGGGTCCGATGCTCGACGCGGGCAATCTGCTGGTGCTGCCCGGCATCGTCGACCTGCATGGCGATGCCTTCGAGCGCTCCGTGATGCCGCGTCCCGGCGTCGCCTTTCCCTACGAAGGCGCCTTGCATGACGTCGACCGCCAACTGCTGGCCCATGGCATCACCACCGGATTCCACGGCGTGACCCTGTCCTGGGAGGGCGGATTGCGCGGCGCGCCCTATGCCCAGCGCATGTTCGACGTACTGGCGTGCATGCATGCCGAACTGGGCGCGCATCATTACGTCCACCTGCGCTTCGAGACCCACAACATCGACGATGTGGCCCTGGCGCAGGAATGGATACGCGGCGGTCTGGTGCGTTTCATGGCGTTCAACGATCACCTGCCTTCCATGGTCAAGCGCCTGGGCGACGACCGAAAACTGCTGCAGTACGCCGAGCGCGCCGAGTGCGATCTCGACACTTTCCAGGCGCGCATACGCCAGGCCATGCAGGCTTCGGACAAGGTGGCCGGCGCCACGCGCGAGCTGGCCGCGACGGCGCGCGGGGCGGGCCTGCGCATCGCCTCGCACGACGATCCCGATTGCGTCACGCGTCGCTACTACCATGCCATGGACTGCCGCGTGGCCGAGTTTCCGCTGACGCGCCAGGCCGCGCAGGCGGCCCGCGATCTGGGCGATGCCATTGTGTTCGGCGGACCGAACGTGGTGCGCGGCCGCAGCCACACGAACGCGCCCGATGCCACCGAGATGATCCGCGCCGGCCTGTGCGACATTCTGGCTTCCGATTATTACTACGCCGCTCCGCTGGCCGCGGCCATGCGCCTGGTGCGCGACGGCGTGCTGCCCCTGGAAGAGGCGTGGAATCTCGTGTCGCGCAACCCGGCCCGGGCCGCCGGCCTGGACGATTACGGCGTGCTGGCAGAAGGCATGGCCGCCGACCTCATCGTGGTCGACGACAGCAACCCCGCGCTGCCGCGCGTGTGCGCGGCGGTCGTGGGGGGCGTGCTGCGCTACGCCAGCCGCGAGCTTCCCGTCCTTGCGCGGGCGGCGTGATATGCCGCTGGCCCATCGCTACGCCCTGTACTTCGCGCCGCCGGAGCCTTGGCGCGGCATCGGCAGCGCGTGGCTGGGCCGCTGCGTGCAAACCGGCGCCGCGATCGCGCCGCCGCCCGGCACCGATCCACGCCGGGCGGACTGGACGAGCGATCCGCGCCACTACGGTTTGCACGCCACGCTCAAGCCGCCGTTTCGTTTGAAAACCGGTACTTGCGTGCAAGACCTGGACGCCGCCGTGCGCGCGCTGGCCGCCCGGGCGCAAGCCTTCGACGCGCCCATGCAATGCCGCGAATTGCGCGGCTTCCTGGCCTGGTGCCTGGCCGGCGATGCGCTGACGCTGGTGCGCATGCGGGCGCTGGCTGACGAGGCGGTACAGACGCTGGACGACTGGCGCGAACCGCCTTCCGGGATCGAACTGGAGCGCCGCCGCAAGACGCCGCTCGGTCCGCCGCAGGAGGCCATGCTCGAGCGCTGGGGCTACCCCTATGTGTTCGATCAATTCGTGTTCCACATCACCTTGTCGAACACGCTGCACGGGCAGGCGCTCGAAGACGCCCGGCGGCAGGTCCAGGCCATGAGCGCGCCGCTGCTGCGCGCATCCATGCCGGTGGATTCGGTGAGCCTGTACGTGCAGCCGGAACCGGATGCGCCTTTCCTGGTAGCGCGCCATTACGGCTTCGACGGCGCAACCGTCGACTGCGCCGGCGCGGCCTATCTGGAAGGCCGGGCATGAGCGCGCCGGGCCGCCCCAAGCGCGAATCCTCCCTCGGGGAGGCGGTCGCGCAGCGACAGGAGGGCACAACAATGAGCGCGCCGGGCCGCCCCAAGCGCGAATCCTCCCTCGGGGAGGCGGTCGCGCAGCGACAGGAGGGCACGGCAATGATCGCCGCCGGAGCCCGCCTGGTCTACCTCATGGGAGCATCGGGCAGCGGCAAAGACACGCTGCTCAGGCTGGCACGGGCGAGCTTGCCGGACTCGGACTGCATCAAGGTCGCGCGGCGGATCATTACCCGGCCCGGCAGCGCCGACGAACCCAACCTGGAAGTCACCGCAGCGCAGTTCGAGCAGATGCGTCAGGCCGGCGGTTTCGCCATGCACTGGAGCAGCCACGGGCTGCTCTACGGCATCGGCATCGAAATCGACGATGACCTGTCCCGCAGGCAGGTGGTGATCGTCAACGGCTCGCGCCGCTATTTGCCGCAGGCACTGGCGCGTTATCCGGGCATGTCGGTGGTGCAGATCCATGTCGATCGCGATTTGCTGGCGCAGCGCCTGGCGGCGCGCGGCCGCGAGACGCCGGAGCAGATAGGCCGGCGCCTGGCGCAGGCCGTGCCGGACGGCGATCCGGACGTGCCGCCTCCGGGCGCCCTGCACAAGCTGGACAACAACGCAGCGCCCGAGGCGGCGGCGCAGGGCCTGCTGGACATCGCGCGTGGCTTGCTGGCCCGATAAAACGGGGCTCGATGCTTGGTCTCCATATAGAGGGTTAGACGTCTCTGCGAAATATGACGGTTTCAAGACATCGGACCGTGCAAGCCCCGGATTTTCCGGCGATTCGGGTTCGGACCGTCACGATCGAATCATGTTCGATACCTAGACTGTGCAGCGGTGCCGGCTCGTCCGGCCGTTCCTTCAATCCCTACGACCCCTTGGGCCAGGTATGAAAATCTCCAAACTCTTCGCTGCGATCGTCATCTCTGCCGGCTTTGCCGGTGCCGCGCATGCCGCGGGCACGTGCCCGATCAAGGAACCCGTCCGCTTCGGCGTGGAACCTTACGAATCGTCGCAACGCATCATCCCGGTGTACACCGACCTGGCCAAGCTGATCGGCAAGAAGCTGGGGTGCCAGGTGCAATTGTTCGTCGCGACCAGCTACAACGCCGAAATCGAAGCGATGCGCAACAAGAAGCTCGAGATCGGCGAATTCGGCCCGCTGGGCTATGTGCTGGCGCACCAGGTCGCCAAGGCCGAGGCCGTCGCCACGTTCATCGGGGAAGACAACAAGCCCGCGACCTACACCGCCTCGATCGTGACCTGGCCCGGTTCGGGCATCGCGACGATCGCGCAGGTGAAGGGCCAGACTTTCGCCTATTCCGATCCGGCCTCGACCTCGGGCCACCTGTTCCCGGCCTATGGCCTGAGCAAAAACGGCATCGATCCCGACAAAGGCGTGAAGGCGGTCTACGCCGGCAGCCATACGGCTTCTTTCGAAGCGCTGCGCAACCACAAGGTCGCGGCGGGCGAACTGAACAGCGAGGAAATCTCGAGCGCCAAGCTGCACAACGAATACGACGAGAAGGCCTTCGTCACCCTGTGGAAGTCGGACCCGATCCCGAACGATCCCCTGGCGGTGCGCGGCGATCTGCCGCCCGCCTTCAAGGCCAAGGTTGCCCAGGTGCTGAGCTCGCTCGACTTCAAGGAGCTGCCCGAGGCCGACCAGAAATTCCTGGCCGCCAACACCACGCCGCAATTGAAGACGATCGCCCAGAACGACGCGGCCTACAACGTCATTCGCGCGCTGGTCTCCACCCTGAAGATCGATCTGACCAAGCTGTAAGCACTAATCGGCAACGTATGAGCGGCGAGATGACCATGGACGGTGTGATTTCCTTTGCAGGCGGCCTGAATGCGCCGCCGATGCCCAGCGGTTCGGCGGTGGCCGGCAGGGTCGCGAGCCCCCGCCTGGCCGTGCGCAATCTGACCATGCGCTATGCGAACGGCCATCTCGCGCTCGACCGGATGGGCCTGTCGGTCGAGGCCGGCGAAATGGTCGTGGTCCTGGGCAGCAACGGCTGCGGCAAGTCCACGTTCATGAAATGCGTCGTCGGCCTGAACCGCCCCACCGGCGGTTCGGTCGAAGTGTCCGGCCAGGATCTGGCCGCGTTGTCGGGCCAGGCACTGCGCGCCGCGCGCATGCCCATTGCGCTCATTTCGCAAAACGCCAACCTGGTGAAGCGGCGCAGCGTGCTGGCCAATGTCTGTTCCGGCACGCTGGGCCGTCACCGCACGTTGGCGACCCGACTTGGCCGCATCCCCAAGTCGGAGATCGAGCCCTCGCTGAGTTTCCTGGAAGAGGTCGGCTTGCTGCACCTGGCGCATCAACGGGCCGGGACGCTGTCGGGCGGACAGGCGCAGCGCGTGTCGGTGGCGCGCGCGCTGGCCCAGCGGCCGCATGTGCTGCTGGCCGACGAGCCGGTCGCCAGCCTCGATCCCGAGGCCGCGGACGAAGTCATGCGCCTGCTGCGCCGCCTGGCGACGGACGACGGCCTGGCCGTCGTCTGCGTCTTGCATCAGCCCGAGCTGGCCGTGCGCTATGCCGACCGGCTGGTGGGCCTGCGCCGCGGGCAGTTGCAGTTCGACCTGCCCGCGGGACAGGTTCCCATGCAGCAGATATCCACCCTCTACGTTTCCTGATCCCCTCATGACACGCGCTCTTCAAGCAGCGGGGCCGCGGATCGCGGTTTCGTCGACGCGCACTCTCGCGTCTATCGGCATCGCCGTCGCGCTGGCCGTGGTCTTCATTCAGGCCTGCGTCATCGTCCAGGCTCGGCCGCAGGATCTGGTGACGGGCGTGCACGGCATGGCCGACATCATCAACCGCTCGCTGCCCCCCGATTTCTCGCAATTCGCTCCCAGCCTGATGCCCGCGCTGGAAACGGTGGACCTGGCGATTTTCGGCACGGTGTTCGGGGTCATCCTCGCCTTTCCGCTGGCGATCCTGGCCGCGCATAACACGGCGCCCTCGCGCCCGCTCTACATCGGGGCGCGCACGCTCATCGGCGTCTGCCGCGCGGTGCCCGATCTGGTCTGGGCCTTGCTGTTCGTGACCGCGGTGGGCCTGGGGCCATTTCCGGGCGCGCTGGCGCTGGCGGTGCACTCGGTGGGCATGCTGGGACGCCTCTTCGCCGAGGTGATCGAGGACATGGACATGGGGCCGGTGGAGGCGCTGTCCCTGACCGGCGCGAGCCGCATGCAGGTCTTCACGCACGCGGTGATTCCGGGCGTGCTGCCGTCGCTGCTGGGCATCAGCCTGTTCCGCTTCGACGAGAACCTGCGGTCTTCGCTGGTGCTGGGTTTTGTCGGCGCAGGGGGCATCGGCTTCTACCTGTTGACGGCGATGAACCTGTTCCAGTACCAGACGGTGTCTTTCCTGCTGGTCCTGACCTTCGTGCTGGTGGTCGGCGCCGAGCGCCTCTCCGCCTTCCTGCGCAGCCGCGTCAGTTGACGCGGCTGCGTCCGATCCCGCGTCAGTCCTTCAGCAGCCTTGCCACCATCGGCAGGTAGTGCGACAGGGGCGGGGTGACGGCTTGAGGATCTTTGGCCTGGTCGTCGTAGCGGCGCAGGCGCACCGCGGCCTCGGCGTGCGGCTGCACGATGAATGCCTCGGCGGCGGCCAGGTCAAAAGGGCCGCCCTGCAAAACCAGGGTGTCCTTCGAAGCCTGCGACAGCGTGTCGTGATAGGCGGCATCCACGCAGCAAAGATAGCGTTTGGCCGCCACGTGCAGCCGGATGGGCTCGATGACGTCGG
>CALGFL010000048.1 GCA_937881145.1 uncultured Bordetella sp. | reverse complement strand
ATTTGACTTGCCATCGTGATTCATACTAGAATCTGACTCTTACTGCAATTTCCTGTTGCGTGTTCGCTATGCTTTGCGGGCGCGTAATCCGAATTACCTGGCTTTCCGAGCAAAGCGGCCTGGGCAAATCGGCGGGGTATAAGCACGCATTGCCATCCTTGGGTCTTACGCCCGGGCGGCCCGAACCACCGGCTCATTTGACAGCAGCCGTGCATGTTCGGCCTGCGAGCTTCCCGCCTTTCATCTTTCCTGCCCCGACCCTCGGAACGACAACAACCGAGAGGTGCATCATGGCACGCGTTTGCCAAGTTACCGGCAAGAGCCCGATGGTGGGCAACAATGTTTCGCACGCTAACAACAAGACCAAGCGTCGTTTTCTTCCCAACCTGCAATCGCGCCGGTTCTGGGTCGAAAGCGAAAACCGCTGGGTTCGCCTGCGCGTGACGACCAAGGCCATCCGCACGATCGACAAGAACGGCATCGAAGCCGTCCTGGCCGACCTGCGTGCCCGCGGCGAAGCGGTCTGAAGCACCGCGCTTTCGATCCCGCCCGCTAACCCCCCATATTCCAGGAGCACGACATGGCCGCCAAAGGCACCCGTGAAAAGATCAAGCTCGAGTCCACCGCGGGCACGGGCCACTTCTATACCACCACCAAGAACAAGCGCAACACGCCCGACAAGATGCTGTTCAAGAAGTACGATCCCGTCGCGCGCAAGCACGTGGAATACAAGGAAATCAAGCTGAAGTAATTCAGCCGTGGCTCCTGCGCGCGCGGCATCGCGCCGGCAGTATTCGCGCAAGTAGTATTGTTAGGCCCTGCTCATGCAGGGCCTTTTCATATCCGCGATCCGATCTCCATGCCACGCACGCCCGGAATCCACCACCTGTTCCCGCGCCTTGCCGCTTGCCTGCTGGCCGGGCTCTGCGCGCTGCCCGCCTGGGCCGCCGACAAACAGGCCGCGCCGCACAAATCCATGCATCCGCGCGCTGCAACGACAGATGCGCCCCCCTCCGCAAAACCGGCCCAGCCCGCCCTGCTCATCGGCGACATCAACAGCTACAGGCTGCACCCCGACCTGCTCGGCCCCTATCGCAAGGGCTGGCAGATGGCGCTGGATGAAATCAACCAGCAGGGCGGCGTGCTGGGCCGCAAGCTGCAGGTCCTCTCGCGCGATGACGACGGCACGGCCGAGGGTGCCGTGGCCGCCGCGCAAAAGCTCGCCGACCAGGCTCACATCGCGTTGTTCTTCGGCGGCCTGAACTCGGACGTCGGCCTGGCCTTGTCCGACTACGCCAAGCGCAATCAGAGCTTCTATCTCTCCACCTTTCCCATGACCAGCCGGCTCACCTGGCAGCAAGGCAACGCCTACACCTACCAGCTGGCCCCGTCGGGATGGATGCAAATGGCCGCGCTGGTGCCCAAGGCGTTCGGCCTGCGCAAGCGGCACTGGGGCGTGGTCTACGTCGACGACACCTACGGCCGCACGACCGTCGCGACCTTCAGCGACATGATCACCCACTTCCAATCGCATACGAACATCGTCTCGAACCAAGTGATCGAGCCGGGCAAGTTCGACGCGGGCAAGACCGTGCATCAGCTGCTGCAAGACAAGCCCGATGCTCTTTTCGTCCTGCTCTCCGGCCCGGATCTCGCGCGCTTCACGCATGAAGGCAAGGCGCAGGGCCTGTTGCGGAACCTGCCCGTGGTCGCCCCGACGGTCGGAGAACCTGAAGTCCTGCAGGCCCTCGGTGCCGATGCCCAGGCAGGCTGGCTGGTCAGCGGCTACCCTTGCGCGCCGGCCGGCGACCAAGCCAATATGCAGCGCTTCGAACAGAGCTACCAGGCCCGCTACGGCACCGCGCCCGGCTCGGCCTCGGCGCTGGGCTACATGGCCTTGCACGCCATGGCCGAGGGCCTGCGCAAAGCCGCCGACGCCGATCCGCACGCCGTGGCCGCCGCCTTTGCCGGCCTCAAATTCGACACGCCCTACGGTCCCGTGCGTTTTCGCTCCATCGACCATCAATCCACATTGGGCGTCTGCCTGGCCGTCACCGCCGAGCAAAACGGTCGCGTCGTCGCGCAGCCCACCGGCTATCTGGACGGCTCGCGGCTGCAACCGCCCGACAAAGCCGTGCACGCACTGCGCGGAAAACAACAATAAATACGCGCCCATAGCGTGCAAATGCACGTTTTCTCCGAGAGTTCCGCTATGATCGGGCGCTAGGCAGCCTGTGCTGGCAAAGGCCCATTAACAAGTGGTTCCTTGCAAGCGCTGTGCAGTCTCATCCTCACCTCTTTCATGGATTGGATCATGGCAACCAAAAAAGCCCCCGCCAAAAAAGTCGCTAAGACTGTCAAAAAAGCTGCGAAGCCCGTAGTCAAGAAGGCCGCTCCCGCCAAGAAGGCCGCTCCCGCCGCCAAGAAGGCCGCCGGCCCCATCAAGACTGCCCTGAACAAGTCGCAACTGGTCGCCCACCTGGTTGAAATCGCCGGCGTCGAAGCCAAGGCCGTCAAGGCCGTTCTGGCCGGTCTGGAATCCGCCGTGCTGGGCTCGGTCGACAAGAAGGGCGCTGGCTCCTTCACGCTGCCCGGCCTGTTCAAGGCTGTCGTGCAAAAGGTCCCCGCCAAGGCCAAGCGCTTCGGCAAGGATCCCTTCACCGGCGAAGAGCGCTGGTTCCCGGCCAAGCCCGCTTCGGTCAAGGTCAAGATCCGTCCGCTGAAGAAGATGAAGGACGCCGCGCAGTAATTCGCGCATGGCTCCAGCAGTACGAAGAAACCCGCCCTCGTGGCGGGTTTCTTCATGCTCGACTCGAATCTCCAGTCCGGCGCAGGCCCGGGCCGTGGCGCGCCGGACGGGTTAGCACGGAACACAAGGCAACCCCCCCTATAATCCATGGTTTAGCCCGAACACAGA
>CALGFL010000047.1 GCA_937881145.1 uncultured Bordetella sp. | reverse complement strand
CGAGGGCCAGCAGTATGACGAGGAACACCGCCAGCAGTGCGATGTAGCGGGTATCCATCAGAATTTCTCCGGTTTGAAGAGGGCGATCAACAGATAAATCATCAGCAGGGCGGCCAGGCCGCCGCTGATCCAGTAGATGAGGTTCATGGCCGTTCTCCTTGCGAGAGGGCCGAGCAGAAGACGGTCAGGCCCCAGATCGAGCCGGCCAGCACGCCGAAAACGGCGAAATACAGCAAGTCCATTTTTTTCTCCCCAGGGGCATGCAGCCCCTTGTGCAGCTTCGGCGTCGCATGAGCGACCGCAGGTGTGCGCAGATTAGGCAGGCGGGGATAAAAACGGGATAAAGCTTGGGTGGGCCGGTATAAAAAGCGTGTAAAAACCGCCAGTGCGTCCGGTGCGCACAGAAAGCGGGTTCGCGCCCTAAAATGAGGCTTACTTCCGGGAAATTGGCCCGAGTCGGGCGCGAAAATGCATCAAACTAGGGCATTCCCCTAGTGTGTTCAGCTCATGACCGGTGCAGAATGCCCTCCGTAGCAGGTGAGGAGACACAACAGCCCACAGGGCGCACCGGCAGCACCGGTATATAAATTCCATAACAAAAATAAAGCAGTATCGAAAAAAACAAGAAAAGCGCGACGGCCGGCACAACAATGTGTCGGCCGTTTTCGCATCCGGATTTCGCATACGAAAGCGTCGCGGGGACGCATCGAGACCATGCAAGATCACGACAACTCGCAGCCGTCCATTCCTGACGGGCCGCATCATCCATGCGTCCCTCGCGCCTATTGGCGCCGCAATCTGCGGCGCATCGCGGTTCTGCTGGCCGCCTGGCTGCTTTTGACGATCGCGCCGGCCCTGCTCACCAACTGGCTTTCCTTCGGCTTCATCGGCTGGCCGTTCTCGTTCTGGCTGGCCGCCTACGGCGCGCCGCTGGCGTACCTGATCATCGTCGCGGTCTATGCCTGGCTGATGAGCCGCGCCGACCGGCCCGGACGGGACCGTTGATGCTGCCGCCCCGGGCGCCGGGCCCGTTCAACCAGCGGCTGGGCCTCGTCTATACCCTCTACACCGTGGGTTTCTGCCTGCTGGTGCTGCTCCTGGCCCTGGCCGAGCTGGCCGGGCTGGCGCGCGGCTGGATCGGTTACGTGTTCCTGTTCGTCACGGTCGGCCTGTATGCCGGCATCGGCATCCTGTGCCGCACCTCCGACCCGGTCGAGTACTACGTGGCGGGCCGGCGCGTGCCGGCTTTCTACAACGGCATGGCCACGGCGGCCGACTGGATGTCGGTGGCTTCCTTCATCGGCGTGGCGGGCACGCTTTATCTCACGGGTTACGGCGGCCTGGCCTACGTCATGGGCTGGACGGGCGGCTACGTGCTGGTGGCGCTGCTGCTGGCGCCTTATCTGCGCAAGTTCGGCCAGTACACCATTCCCGATTTCCTCGGCGTGCGCTATGGCGGCAACGTGCCGCGGCTGGCCGGCGTGGTCTGCGCGGTGCTGTGCTCCTTCACCTATCTGGTGGCGCAGATCTACGGGGTGGGCATCATCACCACGCGGCTGACCGGCATTCCCTTCGAGCTGGGAATCTTCGTGGCGCTGGGCGGCATGCTGGTCTGCTCGTTTCTGGGCGGCATGCGCGCGGTCACCTGGACTCAGGTCGGGCAGTACATCATCCTGGTGATCGCCTATCTGGCGCCGGTGGTGTGGCTGTCGGTCAAGGACACCGGTTCGCCCATTCCGCAGTTGTCGGCCGGATCGGTGCTGCGCCAGGTCGGCGCCAAGGAGCTGCAGCTGCGCGACGACCCGGCCGAGCAGGCCGTGCGACAGCTCTGGCGCGGGCAGGCCCGGGAGATGACGCGGCGCCTGGACGCGCTGCCGCAGTCCTGGGGGCAGGAAAAAGAAAACCTGCGCGCCCGGCTGGCCGAGCGCGTCGCCGCCGATGCGCCCATGGTCGAGGTGCGCACGCTGGAGCGCGAACTGGCCAACTTCCCGCCCGATCCCGAGGCGGCACGCGTGGCATGGGCCAAGGCGCGGCAGATGTACGAGGCACGCGGTTCGCCGCCTGTGCCGCATGCGCAGCCCTTTCCCGCGGGTAGCGCGACCGAGCAGCGCAATATGCGCGTGAACTTCCTGGCGCTCGTGCTGTGCCTGATGCTGGGCACGGCGGGCATGCCGCACATTCTCACGCGGTCCTACACCACGGCCTCGGTGGGCGAGGCGCGCAAGTCCGTGTTCTGGGCCTTGCTCTTCATCCTGCTGCTGTATTTCACGGCGCCGGCGCTGGCCTTGCTGGTGAAGCACGAGGTCTATACCCAACTGGTGGGCAGCTCCTACTCCAGTCTGCCGGCCTGGGTCCATGCCTGGGGGGCGGTCGATCCCAACTTGATGAACGTGGTGGACATCAACCACGACGGCATCGTGCAATTGAGCGAGATCGGCATCGGTGCGGACGTCGTCGTGCTGGCCATGCCAGAGATCGGCGGCCTGCCTTATGTGATGTCCGGGCTGGTGGCCGCCGGCGCCCTGGCCGCCGCGCTGTCGACCGCCGACGGCCTGCTGCTGACGCTGTCCAATTCGATCTCGCACGACACCTGGTTCCGCGTTGTCGCGCCCCGCACGCCGGCCGGCCGGCGCGTGATCGTCTCCAAGGTGCTGCTCCTGCTGGTGGCGTTCGCCGCGGCCTGGGTCGCGGCGCGCAAGCCGGCCGACATTCTCATCATGGTGTCGGCGGCCTTCTCCTTCGCGGCCTCGTCCTTTTTCCCGGCGCTGGTCATGGGCGTGTTCTGGAAGCGCGCCAATAAATGGGGAGCGACGTTGGGCATGGCGGTGGGCCTGGCCGTGACGTTCGCCTACATGGCGCACGCCGACCCCTGGCTGCGCGAATGGGTATTGCACGTGCCGCGCACGCAGGCGGTGGATCTGTGGTGGGGCATACAGCCCATCTGCGCGGGCCTGTTCGGCGCGCCGGCGGCGTTTTTGACGATCGTGGTGGTGTCGTTGCTCACACCCAGGCCGGACGCGGCGACCGAGGCGCTGGTGGATTATTTGCGGGAGCCGGGGCAGTAGGCGTTCCAGCAGGCCGCCGCAGCAGCGGCCGGGAAGCGCTCAGCCCTGCATCAACACCAGCAGCGCGCCCGATCCGCCCTCGCGCGGGGTGGCTTCGGAAAAGGCCAGTACCTCGGCTTTCTGCGCCAGCCACGCGCGGACTTTGTCCTTGAGCACCGGGTTCATGCCTTCGGAGCCGTAGCCCTTGCCATGCACGATGCGCACGCAGCGCACGTCCTGGCCCAGGCACTCGTCGAGAAAAGAGATCACGGCGTGGCGTGCCTGTTCCACGCGCAGGCCGTGCAGATCGAGTTCGGCGCCCGCGCGCCAATTACCCTGCTTGAGCTTGCGCGCGGTGTCGGGCGCGGCGTCGGCGCGCACATAGGCGGTACCGTTCTCGGAAAGCAGATGCGCCACGCCGCCGTCGGAGATGCCGGCGTCGGCGCGGCCCGGTTTTTCGCCGGTGGCGTGCATGCGGCGTGCCGCGACCGCGGGGCTGGCGGGCAGGGCGGCGGGGCGATGCTCGACCTGGTTGCGCGTCTTGATCGGCATCGCGCTCTGCATGGCTTTGCGAAAGGCGTCGACGTCGTGTTCCGGCGCGGCCCGATCGAGCCGGACGCGATCGTGCGCAGCCATGCGCTCGGCGCGCTCGGCCTCTTTGCGGGCTTCCAGTGCCTGCTTATGCAGTTGTTTCAGGTCGGCCAGGCCGCCTTTGGAGCCACGCATTATTTTTCAGCGTTATCCAGCCAGAACTGGGCGTCCAGCGCGGCCATGCACCCCGTGGCGGCGCTGGTGATGGCCTGGCGATAGACGTAGTCCTGCACGTCGCCGGCGGCGAAGACGCCGGGCACCGAGGTCATGGTGGCCATGCCCTGGCGGCCGCTCTGCGTGACGATGTAGCCGTCCTTCATCTCGAGCTGGCCGGTGAAGATGTCGGTGTTGGGATGATGGCCGATGGCGATGAAGCAGCCGGCCACGTCCACGGGCTCGGTGGCGCCGGTCTGCACGTTGCGGATGCGCACGCCCGTGACGCCGCTGTCGTCGCCCAGCACCTCTTCGAGCACGCTGTGCAGCTTGAGTTCCATATTGCCGTTGGCGACCTTGGACATCATGCGGTCGATCAGGATGGGCTCGGCGCGGAACTTGTCGCGGCGATGGATCACCGTGACCTTGCGGCAGATGTTGGACAGGTACAGAGCCTCTTCGACGGCGGTGTTGCCGCCGCCCACCACCACCACGTCTTTATTGCGATAGAAGAAGCCGTCGCAGGTGGCGCAGCCCGACACGCCGCGGCCCATGAAGGCCGTTTCGCTTTCCAGGCCCAGGTATTTGGCCGATGCGCCGGTGGCGATGATGAGCGCGTCGCAGGTGTACAGGTCGCCCGTGTCGCCGGTCAGCGTAAAGGGACGCCTGGACAGGTCGACCTTGACGATGGTGTCGAAAACCAGCTCGGTCTCGAAGCGCTCGGCATGCTTCTGGAAGCGCTCCATCAGCTCCGGGCCCTGCACGCCGTCGACGTCGGCGGGCCAGTTGTCGACCTCGGTGGTGGTCATGAGCTGGCCGCCTTGGGCCAGGCCGGTGATCAGGAGCGGTTTGAGGTTGGCGCGGGCGGCGTAGACGGCGGCGGTATAGCCGGCGGGGCCCGACCCCAGAATCAGGACTTTGGCGTGCTTGGGAGTGGACATGGATCGTAATCGCTAATGTATTTTCAGATCGCCCGG
>CALGFL010000046.1 GCA_937881145.1 uncultured Bordetella sp. | reverse complement strand
GAATTCGTCGACGTCGCGGAACTGCAGCTTGATGGCAGCCTTGACATTGTTGTATCGAGTTACCGTGCCGTGGTCCATGATGATTTTCAGGCCACGATCGAGCTTGCCCCAATGATTGTTGGCGAGTTCGAGAACAAAAAGGTTTTCGAAAATTTCTCGATCTTTATTGGAAACGCCGGTCATTTTTATATCCTTTGAGAATCCGATTCCAGTTCGGCTTCATCGTTCAATTTGCATATCACCTGATAGACATCCGGTTTCTCCGAAGCGTCGGAATAGGGTATTTCGCCGACGGCCAGCGGTGTCATGCCCACGTTCTTGATCAGCTTTATCAGGGATTCTTTCGAGTAGTAATTTACGTGCTCGTGCCAATATCGTTTTCTTTCAAGCGCATTGCGCTCGTCGTCGCGCATGACCGGTTCCAACGGCACCTCGATGTAGAGGATGGATTCCTTGCCCATTGCCGGCTTGATGTCGTTCAGTATGTCGGACGGATAGGGCGTGTGTTCCAGCACATGGCTGCAGATCAAAAGCGAATACGTGTCGGCATGGGCTTCGCTCTTGTTCACGCACCTGGCGCGCGCATTCGTCGGTGCCGCGCCGCTGATGTCGTAGATGTCGAAAATGTCCGCCTGGTCGTTGAACGGAGTATTGATGCCCGTATCGCCGCCCCAATCCAGTATAGATAACGGCCGTTTGATATACGGCTTAAGGAATTCCTCGACTTTCGGCCTGTAGCTGATGGGGATGCTTAATTGCCGTGCCCGTTCCAGATATCCAGGCTCGAAGTGTTCGCGCATATTGTTGTACGACTCCTTCCGATAGTCGTCATACAGCGACGCGAGTTCCCGGTCGGAGAAGCGGATGTCGAGAAACAAAAGTCCGCAGTCCCCGCAGCGCAGCGAGTTGCATAGCGGATAGGCATGGCCCGATTCAATAGTCCGCAGCCCCCAGGTCTCGTCTATCTTCTGCGGCAGCCACCCGAACGCCCGGTAGGCGACAAAGGGCATCAATATCGCCGGCAGGCGCGCAAGGTTTTCGCTTCCACAGCAGACGCATTGCCGGGCAATTCTGTCCCTGGCCATGCTCATGAAATCAAACTTCCCGTTCACGCAAATATTTCCTGATCAGATATTCGTCAGAAATTGACGCCAAAAAATGTTTCCAGGCGATCGACAATGAAGTCGAGCATTTCATGGTTCAAGCCCGGGAACACGCCTAGCCAGAACGTCTGGTTCATGACGATATCCGTATTGGTCAAGTCGCCGCTGACGCGAAATGTTTTTCCCTGCATATAAGGCTGCCGCGTCAGATTCCCCGCGAAAAGCAACCGCGTACCGATTTTGTACTGATCCAGATAGCCGAGCAGGTCGACGCGCCTGGCATCGGCCGTTTCTTTAAGAATGACCGGGAAACCGAACCACGAAGGAACGGAATGCGGCGTCGCCTCGGGCAGATGCAGGAATTCTTCGCAACTCTTGAGGCGATCCTTCAAGTGGGCGAAATTCGCACGCCGTGTCTCGATGAACCCATCGAGTCGATCCATCTGCGCCAGCGCACATGCGGCCTGCATGTCGGAAATCTTGAGGTTGTAGCCCAGGTGACTGTAGGTGTACTTGTGATCGTAGCCTTCCGGCATGTCGCCCAGCTTCCAGCAAAAGCGCTTGCCGCAGGTGTTGTCCTTGCCCGGTGCGCAATAGCAATCCCGTCCCCAATCGCGGAACGACTCGGCGATCTGCTTGAGTTCGAGATTGTTGGTGAGTACTGCGCCGCCTTCGCCCATGGTGATGTGATGCGCGGGATAAAAGCTGAGCGTGGCCAGATCGCCGAAGGTGCCGACCTTTTGTCCTCTATAGGTTGCGCCCAAGGCATCGCAGCAGTCTTCGATCAACCATAGTCCGTATTTTTTGCATAGCGCCGTGACGATATCCAGGTTGAACGGATTGCCAAGCGAATGGGCCAGCATGATGGCTTTGGTCTTGGACGTGATGGCCGTTTCGATCTTCGTGGCATCGATGTTATGCGTAGCCAAATCGACGTCCACCAGCACCGGTACGGCGCCGAATTGAAGGATAGGGTTGACGGTGGTGGGAAAACCCGCCGCCACGCCGATGACTTCATCGCCTTTCCGGATTGCCCGGGCACCGAGCCTGGGCGAGGTAAGGGAGGAAAAGGCCACGAGATTGGCCGACGAGCCGGAGTTGACGGTCAATGCGTATTTGACGCCGACATACTCGGCCAGACGCTGCTCGAATTGGGCGTTGAAGCGTCCGGTCGTCAGCCAGCCATCCAGGCTGGCGTCGACCATGTTTTTCAGCTCCGCGGCACCCAGGACCTTGCCCGATACCGGGACGACGGTTTCGCCAGGAACAAAAGGCTTGGGCGCGTAGACCAGGTGGGCATACGCCTGTACCAGTTCGGCGATTTGTTCGCGGATGGCGGCAGGTGTGCGAGCCTTTAAAGTGAAAGGCATTTCTTGGGTCATCATGCGTTCG
>CALGFL010000045.1 GCA_937881145.1 uncultured Bordetella sp. | reverse complement strand
TGGCGTTGCGACAGCTTGACGTTGTAGGGGAGCGAACCGATCGAGTCGGTGTAGGCGACGGCGATGATGGTTTCCAGGTTGATGGTCTGGACTTGGGTAGCGACCTGATCGAGCAGTTTGCGGCCTTCGGGCTTGAGGACGGCCTTGTCGAAGTCGAAGAAAGCGTCGGCGTTGAAGACGACCTTCGAAGCGACCGGCGCGGGCTTGGCGGCCTGGGCGACTTGAGCGCCGCAAGCTTGCAAAGCGGTGGCGGGCGTCCAGAAGTTGTCGCGCCAGCACAGTTCGCTGTTACCGTTCTTGACCACTTCGCCGAAGTTGCCTTGCCAGTTGTCAATGGTGGTTTGGGCGGAAGCAACGCCCGAAGCCGTCAGAGCGGCAACGGCGAGCGCCAGGGCGAATTTGGAGGGTTTGTTCATGTTTCTCCTCGTTGAGCTTGAAGCTGAGATAGGTGACTCGCAGCGGCCCCCGCCGCATATTAGAAAAACGGGGCCAGTATAGCAGTGCAAAGAACAGGTTCAAAGCGCGCCACTGGCTGCGTGCTGGAAACAATCTTAAGCCATTTGCCGAGCTTTGGCGTCTCCCGCCTCTCGCATTGCCGCGGGATGTGATCTTTTAAGCCCTGTAGGGGATTTTCATGTTGGTTTTTGACAACAGGCCTCAGGGTGATGCGTAGCGGATTCAGGAATTCGTCATTTTGGTGGCGATTCGCACGCATTTTCGGCTCGGACACCGCGACGGACGGGACGCAGGTGGGTCAATGATAGAATTTTCTGTTTTCCCGGTCGGGGCCAGAAGCCCGGTTAACCCGGGACGCACCCAGGGCCGGGCCCGGCTTACTCTTTGACGACCTAATCGCTGATTCAATATGGATTCCTTTGCCAAGGAGACGCTTCCGGTATCGCTGGAAGAAGAGATGCGCCGCAGCTACCTCGATTACGCCATGAGCGTGATCGTGGGACGGGCTCTGCCGGATGTGCGCGATGGCTTGAAACCCGTGCACCGGCGCGTGCTGTTCGCCATGCACGAGCTGAACAACGACTGGAACCGGGCCTATAAAAAATCCGCGCGTATTGTCGGCGACGTCATCGGTAAATACCACCCGCACGGCGACCAGTCGGTCTACGACACCATCGTCCGCATGGCGCAGGATTTCTCCATGCGCTACATGCTGGTCGACGGCCAGGGCAACTTCGGCTCGATCGACGGCGACAACGCCGCGGCCATGCGCTACACCGAAATCCGCCTGGCCAAGATCGCCCATGAACTGCTGGCCGACATCGACCAGGAAACCGTCGATTTCGGCCCCAATTACGACGGCAGCGAACAAGAGCCGCTGCTGCTGCCTTCGCGCCTGCCCAATCTGCTGGTCAACGGCAGCTCGGGC
>CALGFL010000044.1 GCA_937881145.1 uncultured Bordetella sp. | reverse complement strand
GACCAAGAAAGCGCTGGAAAACAGCAGCCTGGGCAAACAGCTGAGCGAGTTGGTCAATCTTCGCGTTTCCCAGATCAACGGCTGCGCTTTCTGCCTGGAGATGCATGCCAGGTCGTCCCGGGCCGACGGCGTGCCCGACGCCAAGCTCGACAGCGTGGCCGGCTGGCGCGTCAGTGCCCTGTTTACCGAGCGCGAGCGCGCCGCGTTGCATTGGGCAGAGTCGCTCGCGCACGTGGACCAGACGCACGCGCCGGACGATGCCTACGAGCCCTTGAAGGCGCACTTCAGCGATGCCGAGATCACGGACCTGACTTTTGCCATCGCGTTGATGAGCGCATTCAACCGCCTGGCCATCGGCATGCGTCAATGAGGTACTGTCTCGATATGGCATCGAGACGGTCATGAGCACGCCCACCTTCCGCACCGCCACCCCGGCGGACGTTTCCCGCTGCTTCCAGATCGAGAGTCGAGCGCATGCGGGCCATGGTCGAGCGGTATGCCCGCCTGGGCTCTACCGCTACGTCAAGCCGCCTACGTCCGATCACGGCGGCATGGCTTGGCACGAGATGGTCATGGACGATTTGTAAGACACGGTTCGTCCTGCTTGATCTGGATCAAGCATGTCGGCCACGCGGGCTCCAAGCGGGGAATCGGCCCATATATCATGGCCGTGATATTTTCAGTGAGCGGCTGAAGGGGCTCAGCCATGAACCCGGATCTGCTCATGTATTCCCCGCAGAGCCGAGCATGCGCATCAATCTCCCCGTTACTCAGAATGCCTATCTCTTCCCGGCCGACCAGACGCTGATCTCGATTACCGATCTGAAAGGCCGCATCACTTACTGCAATGCCAACTTCATCGCCGTCAGCGGCTACTCGAAGGACGAGCTGCTGGGCCAGCCCCACAATCTGATACGCCATCCGGACATGCCGGCCGAGGCATACCGCGACATGTGGAGCACCATTCAGGCGGGCCTGCCCTGGACCGCCCTGGTCAAGAACCGGCGCAAGAATGGCGACTTCTACTGGGTTCGTGCCAACGCCACGCCCATGCGCAGCGGCGGCAAGATCGTCGGCTATCTGTCGGTGCGCACCCATGTCTCGGACGAAGACATCGCCGCGGCCGAAAAGCTTTATGCCCTCATGCGCCGCGAAGCCGAAGACGGCAGTCTCGTCCACGTGCTGCACCGGGGTGAGCTGATCACCGACACGCTGGTCGGCCGGATCGCGCGCGCACTGGCCATCGGTCTGCGCGGCAAGCTCTGCCTGGCGACGCTGGCCGCGGCAGCCATCCCGACGCTTCTGGCCTGCAAGGCGCTGCCCGCCTGGGCCTATGCCGGAGCGGGGCTGATCGCCGCGCTGGCCATGTCGGCCGTGCAGGTACGCATGATCGCGCACCCGCTGCGCAACATCCTCGCCACGGCCAACCAGCTGGCCGCCGGCGATCTGTCCAACCCCATCGAGGTCGATGGGCGAGGCTCCTTTGCCCGGATCCAGCTTGCGCTGGCGCAGATGGCATTGTCGGTGCGCACCGCCGTGCGGGACGTCCAGGAAGAAGTGGAGAATCTGCATCGCGGCACGCGCGGCATCGCCGCCGGCAACCAGGAGATGTCCTCGCGCACGGAGTCGCAGGCCAGCAGTCTGGAAGAAACCGCGGCCGCCATGGACCAGATCAACGGCACCGTGCAGAACACGGCCTCGCTGGCCGAAGAGGGCGCCAGCCTGGCGCGCGATACCAACGTGGTGGTCGGGCGCGGCAGCGAGGCCGTGGAGAACGTGGTGCAGGCCATGAAGCGCATCAACGACGCTTCGCACCGCATCGGCGACATCATCCAGGTCATCGAAGGCGTGGCGTTCCAGACCAATATCCTGGCCTTGAATGCCGCCGTGGAGGCGGCGCGTGCTGGCGAGCAGGGCAAGGGTTTCGCGGTCGTCGCGGGCGAAGTGCGCGCCCTGGCGCAGCGCACCACTCAGGCCGCCAAGGAAATCAAGACCCTGATCGAAGAGTCCGCACTCTGGGTGGCCACCGGCGATCGGCGGACCGAAGAAGCCAGGCATCGCATGAGCGAGGTCACGGAGTCGGTGGAACGGGTGATGAGCCTGCTCGACCAGATCAACACGGCATGCAAGGAACAGTCGGCAGGCGTCGCCCAGGTCAACGTGGCGGTGACCCAACTGGACGGCATCACCCAGCAGAACGCGGCCATGGTCGAGCAGCTGGCGGCCGCGGCCAACTCGCTCGATGGCCAGGCGAGTCAGGTGCAGAGCGCCATCCGCGTGTTCCATCTGAGCGATCGGGATGTCGGCTTGACGCAGGTGGACGCGGTGCAATTGCGCCGCGAGGCGAAACGGCACATGGCAAAACTGGCGGCGTGATCCTGGCGCATGCGCTTCGTCGCGGCTCCACCGCGCTTGATCGACTCGTAACGAATCGAGTACAACACATAGCGACCAAAACAAACGAGGAGCCGCGCTATGAAGTTCTCGAAAATCCTGCTTGCAGGCGTGTTGTCGATGTCCGCGATGGGCCTGACCGCCACGGCGGCCCATGCCGAAGATCTGCTCGATTCGGTCAAACAGGCCGGCGTGCTCAAGATCGGCCTGGAAGGCACGTACCCGCCGTTCGACTCGAAGGACAGCAAGGGCGAACTCGTGGGTTTCGACGTGGACGTGGCCAAGGCCCTGTGCGCCAAGCTGGGCGTCAAGCCCCAATTCATCCCCACTGAATGGAGCGGCATCATCGCCGGTCTGCAGGCCGGCAAGTTCGACGTGATCATCAACCAGGTGACCATCACGCCGCAGCGCCAGCAGGCGCTGGACTTCAGCCAGCCCTACACGTATTCGGCCGCCCAGCTCATTCAGCGCGCCGACGACAAGCGCGACATCAAGACGCTGAGCGAGTTCAAGGGCAAGCTCAAGCTGGGCGTGACGCTCGGCACGAACTACGACCAGATGGCCAAGGCCGTTCCGGGCATCAACGTGCAGACCTACGCCGGCGCGCCTGAAAAGCTGGCCGACCTGATGGCGCATCGCATCGACGCCACGATCGACGACCGGCTGATGCTGCCCTACATCATCAAGACCTCGAACCTGCCGCTGCGCCCGGGCGAAATCCTGCCGGGCGCCAACCAGGAGATGGGCATTCCCTTCCGCAAGGGCAACCCCAAGTTCGCCAAGGCCATCAACGATGCGCTGACCGCCATGAAAAAGGACGGCACGCTCAAGAAGATCTCGATGCACTGGTTCAACACCGACGTGACCCACCCCATCGCTCAGTGATTCTTCGTTCTCCCGCGCGCCGCGCCGCCGTAGCAACGGCCGGCGCGGCGCGGTTTTTTCCGGATTGCCGCACATGGCGCATCTCGATCTCGTTTGGCAGTCCCTGCCCGTCCTCCTCATGGGCGCGGCGCTCACCCTGAAATTCGCGCTTGCCTCGGCGGCCTTGGGCTTATGCGTCGGCGCCGTGGTCGCGATCATGGGCATCGGCCACAATCGCTTTTTCAGGAGCCTTGCGCGCGGCTACGTCAGCCTGATGCGCGGCACGCCCCTGCTGGTACAGATTTTCGTCGTGTACTACGGACTGCCGGACGTCGGCATTACGCTCGACCCGACTTCCGCGGGCATCCTGGCCCTGACGGCCAACGCCGGCGCCTATCTGTCGGAAAGCATGCGCGGCGCGATCATGGGTATCGGCCATGGCCAGTGGGACGCCGCGCGCAGCCTGGGCCTGGGCTATGTGCAGATACTGCGCTACGTAATAGGCCCGCAGGCGCTGCGGCTTGCGGTTCCCAGCCTGGGCAATACGCTGATCAGCCTTATCAAGGACACCTCGCTCGTCTCCGTGATCACGGTGACGGAATTGCTGCGTTCGGCCCAGGAAATCATTGCCGCGACCTTTCAGCCCTTGCCTTTGTATCTGACCGCCGCCGCGATTTATTGGCTGCTGAGTACCGGGATGTCGACGGTGCAGCGCTCCGTCGAAACCCGCCTGGCCAAGTCTCTCGTGCGTTGAAGCACCGCGTCAGGGCCTGTGCGTCCAGGTCTTGAAAGGGAAATGCAGCGCGTGTCCCGTGAACGCGGGAAACTCATGAAAGTCGGCGCGTAGCGCGTCGCGCACCGGCGTCTGCATGGCCGCCGTCATGGCCTCGGGCGTGTCGAAAACCACCTTGTTGCGCTGCATGCAGGGCCGCACGGGCAACGGCAGGTCGCAGATGGCCACGGCCGGCGTGTAGATGTCGATGGCGCGTATGCCCGGGAACTTCGCCAGCAGATAGGGGTGGTGCGCGACGTAGAAAACGTGCCAGGCGTTTTCGTTCTCGGCCGGGCCGGCGTATTCCACCCAATAGCTCAAGCTGCTGCCGTCGCCGGACGCGATGCGGTCGTCGGCCACGGCATAGTGGCGCGTGAGCATGGCCTGCTGCGAAGCCGGCACGCCTTTCAAGCTGGGCAGGAACTTGGGTTCGGCCAGCACCGACAGATGCGCACCGGGGTGCAGCAGGCATTCAAGCGCCAATACGTCGGCAAAATCCAGCTGCAGGATGAGCGCGGGCTGGGCTTGCTCCTGCTCGCCGGCGTAGTGCGGATCATGCGCCTGGGCCGGCGTGAGCACATGCCCGGCCAGCAGGCCCGGGCAGCCGCGCACCAGCGTCTTGAGCGCGTTCAGATCGTATTCGTCGACACGGGCGCCGGCGGCTTCGCCCGCGCCTTGCCAAACACAGAACCAGGTAATGGCCATGAGGGTTGCGGACCTGTCGGGTGTGGAGAAAGAAAATCAGAGCGCGATCGTCGCCGCGACGCTGGAACCGCCGCAAACGAACAAGTTCTGGCCCGTGATCCAGTTGTTGGCGGGTTCGAGGAAGAAGGCGATGGCGCGCGCCACGTCTTCGGCCGTGCCCAGGCGCTTGAGCGGAATCGATGCCGCCAGCGCATCGCGCTTGGGGTCGCCTTCGGGCAGGCCGGCGTTGAGCATGGGCGTGCCGATGGGGCCGGGCGAAACCGTATTGACGGTGATGCCGTAGGGGGCGAGCTCCAGCGCCCAGGTGCGGTCCATCGACACGATGGCGGCCTTGGAAGCCGAGTAGACCGTGCGTCCGGCCAGGCCGACGATGGCGCGCGTGGACAGATTGACGATGCGCCCGTAGCGGCGCTGCTTCATGCCGGGCACGACGGCCTGGGTCAGCAGGATGGCCGCGCGCACGTGCAGATTCATCAGGTCGTCGTAATCCTGGTCGGTGACTTCTTCGAGCGGTTTGTGGATGACGCGGCCGGCGTTGTTGACCAGGATGTCGTAGTCCGCCTCCTGGACGATCTGCGCGGCGGCAATCTTGACGGCAGCAGGATCGCTCAGGTCGACGGTGCGCTGGGTGAGCCTGGGGTGGCTGAATTCGGCGCGGTTCGAGCGCGACAGCGACACCACGTCGGCGCCCAGTTCCAGGAGCAGGTCGCACAGCGCCGCGCCGATGCCGGTACTGCCGCCGGTGATGAGGGCGCGTTGGCCATGCAGGGGCGCGTGGGAAGTGCTCATGTCGGTCCTTCGTCTGGAGTAGTCCGAGAGCGATATAGTTTAAGCCTAAAGCTTTAAATTACAAGCACGGCAAAGTCCCGGCTCCGGGCCGCGGGGCTCAGTGGCCGCCAGCCGGGGAGGGCGAGGCGCCGGCCACGCTGCTGCCGCCGTCGGCGGGCATGCGCCGCGTGATCGCTATCGATGCGACCGAGAACAGGCCCACGATCAGGAAGGCGAAGC
>CALGFL010000043.1 GCA_937881145.1 uncultured Bordetella sp. | reverse complement strand
GCGGCCCAGGCGGGACTCGATCACGACGACTATCGATTGCAAGCGGTCGACGCGGGAACGACTTTCATCGATGCGATGCGCGGGAACCGCATTGCCGCGGGCATGACGACCGAACCGACTGCATCCCGGTTGATATCGAGCGGGCAGGCGCAGGTGCTCGTCGACATGCGCAGCGCGGACGGTGTGCGCAGCGCGCTGGGCGCGCTCTATCCGTCCAGTTGTCTCTACATGCCGAACAGCTGGGTGAACGCGCACCGCCGCGAGGCGGCGCAGCTTGTCAAAGGGTTCGTCATGGCGCTGCGGTATTTGCACACGCACAGCGCCGAGCAGATTGCCGCGCTGCTGCCGCGCAGCTATTACGAGCCGGTGGGCAAGGCGCTCTACGTGAAAGCGCTCGATGCGTATCTGCCGTCGTTTTCCGGCGACGGTCGAATGCCCGCCGACGGCCCGCAAACCGTGCTGCGCGTACTGTCGACAATTCGTCCGGAGATAAAGAAGGCCAATATCGATTTGACGAAGACATACACGGATATCTTCGTCGATAAAGTGGCAAAATAGCGACTTTCTGCCGTTATATTGGATTAATAATCGCAATTGCGCAGGCGCGGCTCATTGATGAGCCCCTGCATGTCTGAAAAAATGTCGGCCGACAATACCCATAAGCCAAGAGCACGAAAACGGCCATGCCGGTTGGACCCACCCACTACGATGAGCTTGCCGTCCTGCGCCGCGAGCTCGAGCGCGAGCGCCAGGCCCGCCTGGAGGCGGAGGCCTGTCTCGCCGACGGCCTGCGCGAGCTTTATCTGCGGGAGCAGGAAATCGGCCTGCTGGAGGCGATCGCCGCGGACGTCAACCGGGCCGCAGACGCGAGCGCGACCCTGGAGTCGGCCATCAAGCGCATCTGCCGCCATACCCTATGGCCGGTCGGCCACCTTTTCGTCGTGCAGGCCGGGGCGCCGGGTGCCGAGCCCCGGCTGAAATCGTCGGGGGTCTGGCATTGCTTCGATCCGGATCGCTTCGAACCCTTTCGCGCGGCCAGCATCGAAGACGATGATGCGACCTATGACCGCCTGCCGGGGCAGGCGCTGGGGACGGGCCGGCCCGCATGGACGCTCGACATTGCCCAGGACGAGGATTTCTCGCGAGCAGCCGTGGCGCGGCAGGCGGGGCTGCGGTCCGCGCTCGCCTTTCCGGTGCTGCTGGGCCGCGAGGTTGTGGCCGTGCTCGAATTTTTCTCGGATCGCGACAGCGAGCCGGATGAATCGCTGCTGCGCAACATGGCGCAGATCGGCGCGCAGCTGGGCCGGGTGATCGAAAGGCAGCGTTTCGAGGCGGCCCTGCGCAATCGCGGGCAAGCGCAGGTTGCGCCAAGCCCGGATGCGCAGCTGCGCGAGCAGCTGCATCTGATGAACGACATTCTGGCGTCGATCACGCAGGGCGTCGCTTATGAAGATGCCCAGGGCCGGCTTCATTCCTACAATCGGCAATTTCTGGAGCTGCTCGATATATCCGAGGCCTATGCGGAAAGTCTGCCGGCGATGCGGGACATCACGCGCGCCATTCTCGATCCCGAAAAGCGCAGGGCGCTGTTCGTCCTTAACGGCAAGTCGTCGGACGACACTGGTTGGGAAAGGCTCGATGGCGATCTGATGGGGTACGAGTGGGACCACTCGAAAAACCACATCCTCGACATGACCTCGGGCTATGTCGTGGAAATGCGCCGCCAGCCGCTTGCCACGGGAGGCTATGTGTGGGTGCTCACCGATGCGACGCATCACATCTACACGCAGGAATCGTTGCGCGAGAGCGAAGCGCGCTGGCGCAGCCTCACGCATTTATCGGCCGATTTGTACTGGGAGATGGACTGCGATTTGCGCATCACGAAGATCGAAGGCCAGGGCACATCGAATATGCAGTACGTGTCCAACCTTCTCGGCAAGAGCGTCGACGTATTGCGGGACGTGCGCAACATGTCGGTGGATTTCGACGAACAGCGCGCGCTGATGAATGCCCATCGGTCGTTTCACGAACTGGAGCTGCAGCTGCCCGGCGGCAACGGCGAGTGGATCTGGATCTCGATCAGCGGCGAGCCGAAATACGATGCCCGCGCAAGATTCGCGGGCTATCGCGGCGTGATGCGCGACATCGCCGAGCAAAAGCGCGCGCAGGAAGAGATCAGGCAACTCGCGTTCTACGATGAACTCACGGGCCTGCCCAACCGGCGTTTGATGTTCGATCGCCTGGAGCGCGCACAGACAGTCAGCGCGCGCGAAGGCACGCACGGCGCGCTGATGTTCATCGATTTGGACAATTTCAAAAAAATCAACGACACGCTGGGGCACAAGTGCGGCGATCAGCTGTTGGTCCAGGTGGCCGCGCGCCTGCGCGACAGTCTGCGCACCAGCGACACGCTCTCGCGCCTGGGCAACGACGACGCGGCCCGGCTGGGCGGCGACGAGTTCGTCGTGGTGCTCGACGGGTTGGCCGGTGGACGGCAAGAGGCTGGTGCGAAGGTCGGAATCGTCGCGCACAAAGTGCTTGCGATGTTGAACAGACCCTATGATCTGGACGGGCAGCAGGTGCGCAGCACGCCCAGCATCGGCGTCGAGCTGTTCCAGGGGCGCGGCCAGAGCATGGCCGAGCTGATGCGGCGTGCCGATCTGGCGATGTACCAGGCCAAGTCGCAGGGCCGCAACCGGGTGTGCTTTTATACCGAGGCCATGCAGGCCCGGACCTCGTCATGAAGAATTGCGTTGCGGCCTTTTGCGGCGAGCGCCGCGCACAGGTCCGTCAGGCGGCCAGGTGCACCTTGTTGCGCCCCAGGTGCTTGGCGGAGTAGGCGGCGGCATCGGCGCGGGCCATGGTGGTGTCGATGGATTCGCCGTCCTGGTGCTGCGCCACGCCGATGGACACCGTGATGCGCACGGGTGGATCGTTGATGAGCGGGGTGCCTTCGAGGCTGGTGCGGATGCGGTTGCCGGCGTGCGAGGCGGCCTCGACCGGGGTGTCGGGCAGCAGGATGACGAATTCTTCGCCGCCATGCCGGGCGAACAGATCCTGCGAGCGCAGCAAGCTGCGCACGTGCTCGGCGAAGGCCCGCAGCACGCGGTCGCCGACCTCGTGGCCGTAGGTGTCGTTGATCTGCTTGAAGTGGTCGATGTCGATCATCAGCACCGATAGCTGGCGCGCGCTGTGGACGACGCGGCTTTGCCAGGTGACCAGGGCGCTGTCGAGCACGCGGCGGTTGGCCAGGCCGGTCAGCGGATCCGTGGTGGCGTCGAGCTTGGCCGCGCGCAGTCTCTCGCGCAGCTGTTCGGTGAGCAGCGCGTTCTCGAGCTGCAGCCGCAAGCCGTGAAGAATGCGGGCCGAGGTGCGCTGCGCGTGGATATGGATGAGCAGCATGAAAAGCGCCATGCCCACCAGCAGCTTGAGCACCTCGGCGTAGGCATCGTGGTAGCGATAGGCGCAGTTGATGACCACCATCGCGTAGATCGCCATGCTATGGAAGCGGTAGGCGCGGATGTGGCTGATGAATGTCGGCGCCACCAGCGCAGTGATGCCGAACAGCACGACGATCAGTTCCAGGTAGAGTTGCTCGTCCATGACGGGAAAGAGCAGGCTCGAACCCCAGGCCAGGCCGTCCAGCACCACGGCCAGATAGAGCTGCCAGCCGCTGCGGGCGATGGTGATGTGCCGGCGCGCAAGGCCGGTAAGAATGCTCAGGCCCGCCAGCCAGACCAAGGCGAACAACCCGAGCCAGCTCAGAAGAAAGGGCTGCGAGATCTTGCCCCAAGCCAGCCATGCGACGAACAGCCAACCCAGCGGCGCGGCCAGCAATGCCTTGCGGAATTGCTCGACGCACTGCTGAAAGCCCATCTCGAGCGCAGTGTCGAGCGAGGCGTAGGGGTGGGTGGGCGTGTCGCCGGCGTAGGCAGGCAGGGGCATGGCTCCGGTGAAAAGGAGGAAAATGTGCAAGGATAGCTACTTTATGGGCTCCCCGCCTACCCCCCCACAGACCGGCTACCTGCCCGGGTAACTGACCTTCATCCCCGCGCGGACGTCCTGCTGGATGCCGTATTGCGCGAACGGGTAGCGCAAACCGTTCCTGGCCAGGGCGTGCATGCCCGCGATGGCCTGCTCCAGCATGGCTGGCGGCAGCGCCATCAGCATTTCGTCGTCCAGGACGCCGCCGTAGCGGCGCTCGGCGAAACAGGGGATCGACAGGCTCGGCTTTCCGGTCTTGAGCGCCCGGCCCCAGGAGTCGGCGCAGGAAGATTCCCCGACCACGCGGCACTACGATCCGACCAGGTCTTCGGCGGTGATGCCAAGGGTGAAACCCAGCCGGGCGGTCTGCCCCACGATCTGGTCCATCGTGTGTATCGCCTTGGGGCGGCGTATGCGGGCAATGGCCTGCATGTCCTCGCGCCGTTCGTACAGCTTCATGCCGAACGCAATGCTGCGCAGTTTGAGCAGATGCTCGAGCTCGGCCGCCAGTTTTGCCAGATCCGGATCCATCAACGCCGCTCCTCGTGTTGTCGACGGACTACGTTACGGCTGCGCGGACGGCGTTGCAAACCGGCGGGCGGTTTCGGACGGCGGGGCTTCAAGGCAGCCGCTGTATCGCCGGCAGCGCCGCGTCGCAATTGAGCAGCAGCACCTTCTTGACCCGGATGCGCAGGCCTTGCGGCGTGGCGACCAGCTCGTGCTCGGCCGTGGCGGCCAGCACGTGCTGCGTGTCGCCCTGCGTTTCGACGTAGATGAAGGGCGTGCGCAGCGCGTAGCGGCCGGCGGCCTCGTCGCGGCTCGTCACTTCGGGCGCCTGCAATACGTGCAGGCAGCGCACCGCCGGATGCAGCGAATGCGCCCTGGGATCGTTCATGCGGTCCAGGCGCAGGCGCAGCAGCATCTTGTCTTCGTACATCAGCGCGGGCTCGTCTGCGCCGCTTTGCTGATCGGGCGTGAGCGGCATCCAGTACAGGCCGTCGTCGGCGTATAGCCCGTACCACTCGTCGAAACGGCCCTGGTCGATGAGCCGGGCTTCCTGGTAGACCAGGCCGATGAGATCCGCGTCCGCGTAGGCTTGCGTCATGGCGTGTCCTTGTAGCCGGATCCGTCAGGCCGGATCCATCAAGCGCAGCCAGCCGCGATACTGGTTGCGCATCATGATTTCGTTATTGCCGTTTTCCAGCGTCAGTTCGGGCATTTGCGTCTCGTCGGCCTTGTGGCCGCGATGCAGGCTCACCCATTCGTTGCCGTCGCTGCGCAGGCCGTTCTGCTGGCTTTCGAACAGATGCACGTCGTCGTGCGCCACCACCGACATGGGCGAGAACACCAGGCGCACGTAGGACGCCACCCGCTGGCGCAGGCGTTGCGGCGTGCCCTTGGGCGCCAGCGCCCAGGCCTCGATCAATGTGCGGTCCGGGCCCAGCGGCCGCAGCACGCGTATCAGCGAAGGCGAAGTCTTGAACGCCGCGCTGGGGTAGAGCACCGTGTTTTGCGGCGAGAAGGACAAGAGCGCGCGCGCCTGGTCCGCGCCGTAAAGCTCGGCCAGCTCGGCCTCGTACTCGGGCAGGGGCGCGTAGCCGGTGTGGATGCTGGCCTTGGTGCCCAGCACGCTGTGCCCATTGGGCAGGATCCGCGCGCCCATGTCGGAATAGAAGCTGTAGCCCGCGCCGAAAGGCAGCAGCTGCTCCATGGCGAGCGAGGTTCCGGCATCGCCCTCGGGTAGCGACTTGCCGATATTG
>CALGFL010000042.1 GCA_937881145.1 uncultured Bordetella sp. | reverse complement strand
ACCAAAAACCTGAAGCTGCCTGGCAAACAGCATTGCACTTACAACTATAATTAATGAGCTAATAAATTATAGGAATAAGGAGCCGGCACGGTGGGCGCAATCATCACGCAAGGCAACATTGCGCGTCTTTCGACCGCACAGGCCCTGGCCGGCGCCAATACCACGGTCATCTACGCCACGGCGGCCATCATCGGCAACACATTTGCCCCCACGCCAGCCCTGGCGACCATGCCGATCTCCGTCTTTGTCGTGGGCATGGCGGCCAGCACGCTACCCGCCGGCGCTATCGCGCAGCGCTACGGCCGCCGCGCGGCCTTCATGGCCGGCACCGGCTGCGGCATCATCGTCGGCCTGCTGTCCGCCCTGGCGATCTGGCTGGGCAGCTTCTGGCTCTACTGCTTCGCCATGCTGTTCGGCGGCGCCTACGCGGCGGTCGTGCTGTCCTTTCGCTTCGCCGCGGCCGAGTGCGTCGGCACGCACGACCGCGCCCGCGCCCTGTCCACCGTCATGGCGGGCGGCATCGCCGCCGGCGTGATAGGCCCGCAGCTCGTCACCTACACCATGAATCTGTGGCAACCCCATATGTTCGTGGCAACCTATATCGCCCAGGCCGCCGTCGCCCTGCTCAGCGCCTGCATTCTCATGGGCGTGACACTGCCCGTGCCCAAGCGCGACAGCCAGGCCTCGACGGGCCGTCCGCTCAAGGAGATCGCGCGCCAGCCCGCCTTCATCGTCGCGGTGATCTGCGGCATCGTCAGCTATACGCTGATGAACTTCCTGATGACTTCGGCGCCGCTGGCAATGCACCTGTGCGGCCTGCCGCAAGAGGCCTCCAACCTGGGCCTGCAGTGGCACGTCATCGGCATGTACGCCCCCAGCTTCTTCACCGGTCGCCTGATCACCCGCTACGGTGCTTCGCGCATCGTGCTGATCGGGCTGGCGCTACTGGCCTGCGCGGCCGTCGCCGGCCTGGCTGGCCAGACGGTCGGACACTTCTGGACCTCGCTCACCCTGCTCGGCCTGGGCTGGAATTTCGGCTTCATCGGCGCCTCCGCCATGGTGCTCGAAACCCATCGCCCCGAAGAAAAGAACAAGGTCCAGGCACTGAACGACTTCCTGGTGTTCGGCACCATGGTGGTGGGCTCGTTCTCGTCGGGCAGCGTCCTGGCGCTGGACGGCTGGCATGTCGTGTGCCTGATCGTCTTTCCGCCCATCGTGGTGGCGCTCATTGCGCTGGGCATGCGCGGCAAAATGGCCGGGCGCGTGCAACAAGCCTAGAATGCAAATATCTGCGCCAAAAGGTACCAAATTTGGCACAAGCACGGTAGGCTAATAAAAAGATTACCGTACCAAGAACCCGCAAGAGGACGGCGCGGCTCAATCCGTGGCCGAATAATCATGACGACCAATAATCCCCCGGACGCCTATTTCATGGATCTGCGCAAGGAGCGACGCACTCGCTTGCTGTTCGATCCCTTGCTGCTGGACAAAGAAGGCCGGGTCATCGCCCGCGTGGCCGATCTCAGCATGCACGGCGCCATGCTCTACACCCGCCGCGGCGCCTATCTCGAAGGCGCCACGATTTCGGGCTGGCTGCAGTCTCCGCCCTTGAACGGCGAAGACGAGTTCTACCTGGCCGTCACTTATCAGGTGCGCTGGGTCTCGAACGAGAACGAGGCCGGCTGGAGCCAAGTGGGCTGCGAGATGAAGCCCATGGACGAAATCTCGAATCGCAGGCTCGATCTGCTGATCAAGCTGACCGCGCCCTGATGGTCATTCGGCGCTGTCTTGCAGCCAGCGCTGCGAGTCCTGGCCAAGCGTAGGCGCCGCGCGCTCGATGCGGGGCCTCGCACCGTTGATGCGATACGGCGGCGCGTGCACGAGAACCTTGCGGCCGTCGGGTGCCGTCTGCTCCACCAGCATGTCGCGTTCGAGGACATAAGGGTGTTCAAGCAGATCCGCGATATCGCAGACCGGCCCGGCGGTAATGTCGCGCTCGGCGAAAAAAGCCAGCGCCTGGTCCAACGTCAGTTTTGCGATATGGCCTTGGATGAGATCGTCGAGCGCATCGATATTGCGCAAGCGCGCCTCGTGCGTCGAGAAACGCGGATCGTTCAGTCCTTCGGCATACCCGATGCCCTCGAAGAGCCGGGCAAGCACGCCTTGCATCCCGGCCGAGACCGCCACCCAGCGCTCATCCTTGGTCCTGTACACATTGCGGGGCGCATGCGTCGGCGATCGGCTGCCGGACCGGGGCGTCACCTTGCCGGACAGCTGATATTCCGCCGCCTGCGGGCCGAGAATCGAAAACAGCGGCTCGAATAGCGACAGGTCGATCTCCTGCAAGCTTGCATTCTCGCTGGCATCCCGATGCCGCAACGCCGCCAGCGCAAGCGCTGCGCC
>CALGFL010000041.1 GCA_937881145.1 uncultured Bordetella sp. | reverse complement strand
CGCCCAGCCCCAGAATCGGTACGAGGATGCCAAGGAGGAGTCCCTTGATCGCGACGGCACCGATGCCGGCCGCAATCGCGAAGCCGCAGGTGCAGACCCCCGCATCCGCCGCCCGAAGGGGCAGGCGCGCGACTTCCAGGCGAGATTCGCTCCAGCTGTAGAGGCCAACCGACTTGCCCGCCTCGGCGGTCCACTCGACGGCCCGCCGCACCATCTCGGTCGACGCGATGTCATTGCTCTTGCCGGCGGCCGCCACCGCGTCCATGCCGCCCGAGCCGTACATAGCGAGACGGGTCTTCAAGGGGGTGGAGCGGGCGTTCATGAGCAGCATGCCGCCGTAGGCCGCGGCCACGCCGGCGAATCCAAAGAGCAGCATCGCCATCAGCCGATACAGAAAGATGCCAGGCCCGGGGTGCGCGTGCACTGGCGGCGCGTCTGGGCCGTGGCCTTGATTCTCGCGGGTGCGATCGTGACCAATGTGCTGCTGGATTTTCCGGCGGCCGGGGTCTGGGCCGCCATCCTCCTCGCCGCATTATTCACGCGCACCGACTGGCGGGTGGTGCCGGCGGCGCTGAAAGGCAGCCTGTTCCTGCTGACCCTGGTGCTGTGCGCGTCGCTGATGCCGGTGAATCAGCTACCGGTGGCGTCATGGCCGGCGACGCTGGGCCTGGGATTCCTTTCCGCCGTGTTCGACAACATCCCGTTGACCAAGCTGGCGCTGGACCAGGGCGGCTATGACTGGGGATTCCTCGCGTATGCCGTGGGTTTTGGCGGCTCCATGATATGGTTCGGCTCGTCCGCCGGGGTGGCGCTGTCCAATATTTTTCCGGAAGCGCGCACGGTGAGCCGGTGGCTCTGGCATGGCTGGCATGTTGCGGCTGCCTATGTGATCGGCTTCTTCGCCCTGCTCTGGGCGATGGGCTGGCATCCCCATGAGCGTCCAATAGCGCCTCAGGCGCCTACGGCGAGCGTGCTGGAACGCTGATTTTCAGTGAATACCAATAGCCTACTACCGATCCGATTCGGTAGACTACGTGCATCAATCCGAAGGAGACGGCCCCGTGGGGGACGCGCTGAACCTTTTTAGCTTGGCCTTCTACGTGGTCTGCGTATTTGGCATCTGCATGGTCATGCTTGGCGCCTCGTGGCTGCTAGGCGGCCGCGACTGGGGGCGGGCGAAGGAAGAGCCCTTCGAGTCCGGTGTGGTCGGTGTCGGCACCGCGCGGCTGCGGTTCTCGGCCAAGTTCTACCTGGTGGCGATGTTCTTCGTCATCTTCGATGTCGAGGCGGTGTTTCTTTACGCCTGGTCCATTTCGCTGCGCCAGGACGGCTGGGCTGGTTTTATCGAAGCCGTGGTGTTCATTTTCGTGCTGGTCGCCAGCCTTGGATATCTCTGGCGCATCGGCGGTCTGGAGTGGGCGCCGGCTTCGCGCAAGCGCCTCAGGCAGAAACTCAACGAGATCCAGTAAAGGCCTATGGAATACACACTCACCCGCATCGACCCGGATGCCAAGCGCTATCCGCAGCAACAGCGCCAGACCGTGCGCGATCCGATGGAAGAGCAGGTTCATCGCAACATCTACCTGGGCAAGCTTGAAAACCTGATGCACGATGCGGTCAACTGGGGCCGCAAGAACTCGATCTGGCCGTACAATTTCGGCCTGTCCTGCTGCTACGTCGAAATGGCCACCGCATTTACGCCGACGCACGATATCGCGCGCTTTGGCGCCGAGGTGATTCGCGCGTCACCGCGCCAGGCTGACCTGATGGTCATCGCCGGTACCTGCTTCATCAAGATGGCGCCGGTGGTGCAGCGCCTGTACGAGCAGATGCTGGAGCCGAAATGGGTGATCTCCATGGGCTCCTGCGCCAATTCCGGCGGCATGTATGACATCTATTCGGTGGTGCAGGGCGTGGACAAGTTTCTGCCGGTGGATGTTTATGTGCCGGGCTGCCCGCCTCGGCCGGAAGCGTTCCTGCAGGGTCTGAACCTGTTGCAGGATGCCATCGGCAAGGAGCGCCGCCCGTTATCCTGGGTCGTCGGCGATCAAGGTGTCTACAAGGCCAACCAGCCCGCGCAGCGCCTGCTCAAGCGCGAAGAGCGCATGGCCGCCACCACGCTGCGCTCGCCGGACCAGGTATGACCGCAGACGGCCTTTCTCCGCAGACTGACAAGGGCGGCCAGCACGAGGTCGTGCGCGAGTTGTATGCGCGCTTCGGTGAAAGTGCCTTCGTATTTCAGCCCACCGTGGACCGTTTGCCGACCCTCTGGGTGCAGGCTGGCCGGCTGGGCGACGTCCTGCGTTATCTCAAGAACACGGTGCCACGCCCCTACAAGATGCTCTACGACCTCACGGCCGTGGATGAACGTCTGCGCAGGAACCGGCAGGGATTGCCGCCGTCCGATTTCACGGTGGTTTACCAGTTGTTGTCGATCGAGCGCAACAATGATGTGCGCCTGAAAGTGGCGCTGCAGGGCGATGCGCCCTCGCTGCCCAGCATTACCGGCATCTACGTCAATGCCAACTGGTACGAGCGCGAGGTCTGGGATCTCTTCGGCATTACTTTCAACGGGCATCCGAACCTACAGCGCATCATGCTGCCGCGCACCTGGCAGGGACATCCGCTGCGCAAGGAATACCCGGCGCGCGCGACCGAGTTCGATCCATTTGTACTGACCGCCGCCAAGCAGGACATGGAGCAGGAAGCCCTGCGGTTCAATCCCGAGGAATGGGGCATGAAGCGCGGCACCGCGGAAGAGGATTTCATGTTCCTCAACCTCGGC
>CALGFL010000040.1 GCA_937881145.1 uncultured Bordetella sp. | reverse complement strand
TAAGGATACGTCCGTCACCGATATCTACCCGCGTCCCCTACACTACGCTCTTCCGATCTCATCACCGTGCTGCATCTGCTGGCCGCGGCGCAGGAAGGGGGCGTGGACTTCAGCATGAGCGACATCGACCAGATCTCGCGCCGCGTGCCCTGCCTGTGCAAGGCCGCGCCCGCCACCGACAAGTACCACATCGAAGACGTGCACCGCGCCGGCGGCATCCTGGGCATCATGGCCGAACTGGCGCGCGCCGATCTGCTGGACCTGTCCTGCGGCAACGTGCACAGCGGCACGCTGGGCCAGGCCATCGCCAAGTGGGACGTGACCGACGAGAAGAACGAGCAAGCGCGCAAGTTCTTCCGCGCCGCGCCCGGGGGCATTCCCACCACCGTGGCCTTCAGCCAGGAAGCCACCTTCCTCACGCTGGATCTGGACCGCAAGTCGGGCGGCATCCGCAGCAAGGAAGGCGCCTATTCTCAGGACGGCGGCCTGGCCGTGCTGTACGGCAACCTGGCCGAGAAGGGCTGCATCGTGAAGACGGCCGGCGTGGACGAATCGCAGCTGACCTTCACCGGCCGCGCCCGCGTGTTCGAGAGCCAGGACGACGCGGTCGAAGGCATCCTGGGCGACAAGGTCGTGCCGGGCGACGTCGTCGTGATCCGCTACGAAGGCCCCAAGGGCGGCCCGGGCATGCAGGAAATGCTCTATCCCACCTCGTACCTGAAGTCCAATGGCCTGGGAAAGACCTGCGCCCTGTTCACCGATGGCCGCTTCTCGGGCGGTTCGTCGGGTCTGGTGATCGGCCATGCCTCGCCGGAAGCCGCCGAAGGCGGCGCGATCGGCCTGGTCGAGGAAGGCGACACCATCGAGATCGACATCCCCAACCGCCGCATGCATCTGGCCGTGTCCGATGCCGAGCTGGCCAAGCGTCGCGCCGTCATGCAAGCGCGCGGCGACAAGGCCTGGAAGCCGGAGAACCGCGTGCGCGAAGTGTCCATGGCGCTGCAGGCCTATGCCGCCCTGGCCACCTCGGCCGATCGCGGCGCGGTGCGCGACGTGTCGCAGCTCAAGCGCTGAATTCGATTCGCCAGCGCTTGCTGGAAAGAAGGGCCGGCGATATGCCGGCCTTTTGTCATCTAGCGATCCGATTTGCGCAAAGAGGAACCCACCATGCCAGACGCCTTGCCGAAAAAGACGCTCCTCATCGTCTACCACTCCATGACCGGAGGCGCGCGCCAGATGGCCGAAGCGGCGCGCGACGGTGCGGCAACGCAGGCCTCGGTCCGGGTGCATCTGGCGCGCGCCTGCGATGTGCGCGCCGATGCGCTACTGGCGGCAGACGGCTTCATCTTTGCCTGCCCGGAAAATCTTGCGAGCATGAGCGGCCAGATGAAGGATTTCTTCGACCGCTGCTACTACCCGGCGCTCGAGCGCCTCAACGGTCGTCCTTATTCGACGCTGATCTGCGCCGGCAGCGATGGCGGCAACGCCGCGCGGCAGATCGGACGCATCGCCGCGGGCTGGCGGCTCAAGGCCGTCGCCGAACCGCTGATCGTCTGCACCCATGCGCAGACGCCCGAGACGATTCTCGCGCCCAAGCGGATCGGACAGGAAGATTTGCAGGCCTGCAGATCGCTTGGGGCATCCCTGGCGTGCGGCATGGCGCTCGGCGTTTTCTGAGCGGCGCGCTACCAGGCGTGCAGCGCGTCGTCGGGGAAGGTGCCGTTCTTGACCGCCGCGACATAGTCGGCGAAAGCCGCCTGCACGCCCGGCGCGCCCTGCATGAAGTTGCGCACGAATTTGGCCATGCGCCCGAGATTGATCCCCAGCATGTCGTGCATGACCAGGACCTGCCCTGCCGTGCCGCTGCCCGCACCGATGCCTATGGTTGCACAGGCGCGCATCTGGCCGGTGATATCGGCCGCCAGGCGGGCGGGAACCATCTCCAGCACCACCATGCTCGCGCCCGCGGCTTCGAGTGCCAGCGCGTCGTTGCGCATGCGCGCGGCGTCTTCGTCCCGCTTGCCCTGGACGCGGTAGCCGCCCAGCGCCGACACCGTTTGCGGCGTGAGCCCCAGGTGCCCGCAGACGGGAACGCCGCGTTCGATCAGAAACGCCGCCACGTCGACCGCCCAGCCGCCGCCTTCGAGCTTGATCATGTGCGCCCCGGCCTGCATGAGCTGCACGGCCGATGCCATGGCCTGTTCGCGCGACTGCTGATAGCTGCCGAAGGGCAGGTAGGCGATGAGGAGCGCTCTGCCCTGGCCGCGCGCCAGCCCCTGGGCGACGCACTGCGTGTGATAGCGCATGTCTTCCAGCGTCACGCCGACGGTGGTGGCCCGGCCCTGACAGATCATGCCCAGGGAATCGCCCACCAGGATGCAATCGACGCCCGCGGCGTCGGCCGCTGCCGCGAAGGTGGCGTCGTACGCGGTGAGCATCGCGATCTTTTCGCCGCTCGCCCGCATGTCGGCGATGCGCGCGGTCGTGACCTTCTTGCGCTTGGACTCCGCCGCCCCGCCATGGGGCGCCCCGCCATAGGGCGCGGCTTCTCCCGAGGCGCCGGGCTGGGCGGCCTTGCCGCCTTGGGATGAACGAGTGGTCATGTCGGAACCTCAGCCCAGCGCCACGCGCAACTGGGCTTCGAGATGCACGGTGGGCATGACGCGCCAGCCGCTTTGCGCATAGCGCAGCCAACGGCCCAGGACCAGGTGCGTCAGCAGGCTGGCCTGGGCGGCGATGTCGGAGTCGGACGGCAGCGCGCCGGTGGTGACCGCGGTGCGCAGGCACTGCTTGAAGGTGGCTTCGATGCGGTCGTTGATGTGATTGATGCGCTCTTGCAGCCGATTGTCTTCGGTGACGAGCGCATCGCCGGTGAGTACGCGCGTCATGCCGCGGTTGCGTTCGGAAAAAGCCAGCAGCATGGTCGCGGTCTTGCGCGCCTGCATCAGGCCGCAGGTCTCGCCGGCCGCGATCTGGTTGGCGAGCGTGAAGATCGTGGTCTCGATGAACTCGATCAGGCCTTCGAACATCTGCGCCTTGCTGGCGTAGTGGCGGTAGAGCGCGGCTTCCGAGACGCGCATGCGCGCGGCCAGCGCGGCCGTGGTGACGCGCGCAGCGTGCGGCTGCTCGAGCATTTCGGCCAGCGCTTGCAGGATTTGGATTTTTCGTTCGCCGGGCTTGGTGGCCATGGTGGATTTCGATGCGGGTGATGCGGCCTCGGGACGACCGCCGCCGGCTTACCCGCGCAAAGGCCGTCGCCGCAGCAGCAGGTCGCGGATCGAGTTTACCCGCAAGTCCACATAAGCCGGGCGTTGGAATCGCACTCGGGAAAAAGGCGTGCCGGGGTGAAAGACGTGCACGGTGCGCAGGCCCACGGCGCGGGCCGAACGCAGGTTGTCGAGCGTGTCTTCGACCAGCACGGCGCGCGCGGCGGGCACGCCTTCGCGTGCCAGGACGTAGCGCAGCAGCGCGGCCGAGGGCTTGGGCCGGAACTCGCCGTGCATCCGCATTTCCTCGATGCCCCAGAGGCTGTCGAAATGGCGCAGCAGGTTCAGGTGGCGCAGCACCGCCTTGGCATAGTGCAGCGGCGCATTGGTAATCAGCACCTTGCGGCCGGGCAGGGCGCATAGGGCTTTGGCCAGCCCGCGCTCGGCGCGCACCATGGCCGCCACGTCGAAATCGTGGCTGCACCGCAGAAAATGGCCGAGATCGACACCGTGGTGGCGCGCCATGCCGATGGCCGTGGCGCCGTAGCGCTTCCAATATTTGGTCCGCAGCGCGTTGGCCTCGGCGGCATCCACGCCCAGCGTCTGGCGCACGGCCTGCGTCATGGCCTTGTCGATATGCGCGAAGATGGCATGCGAGGCGTCGTGCAGCGTGTTGTCCAGGTCGAACAGCCACACGCGCCGTGCGTGTACCGCGACCTGGCGGGTGCGCTGAGCGCGCGCCACCGGGCGCGGCACGAGCCGTTGTTGCGCCGAACGCATGATGCGTCAGGAAACGCGGATCATGGTGCCCACGCCCTGGTCGGTGAGCAGTTCCAGCAGCAGGCAGTGCGGCACGCGGCCGTCCACGATATGCACGGCGTTCACGCCGCTCTTGGCAGCCTCGAGCGAACCGGCGATCTTGGGGATCATGCCGCCCGAGATGGTGCCGTCGGCGATGAGCTCGTCGATCTTCTCCGGCGAGAGTTCGCGCAGCAGGTTCTTGTCTTTGTCGAGCACGCCGGGAATGTTGGACATCATCAGCAGTTTCTCGGCGCCCAGTATCTTGGCGATTTCGCCGGCCACCACGTCGGCGTTGATGTTGTAGGCCTGGCCGTCTTCGCCGTAGCCGATGGGGGAGATGACCGGGATGAACTGGTCGTCCTGCAGCGCCTTGACCACGGCCGGATTGATGCGGGTGATCTCGCCCACGTAGCCGATGTCCAGGGTGGCACCCGGGTTTTCTTTATCCGGCATCTGCAGCTTGCGCGCGCGGATCATGCCGCCGTCCTTGCCCGTGAGGCCCACGGCCGAGCCGCCTGCCTCGTTGATCATCATGACGATGTCCTGCTGCACCTGGCCGCCCAGCACCCACTCGACCACTTCCATGGTCTCGGCGTCGGTGACGCGCATGCCCTGGATGAAATTGCCCTGCTTGCCGACGCGGCGCAGGGCGTCGTCGATCTGCGGACCGCCGCCATGCACCACCACCGGATTCAGGCCCACCAGCTTGAGCATCACCACGTCGCGGGCAAAGCTGTGCTGCAGGCGCTCGTCGGTCATGGCGTTGCCGCCGTACTTCACCACGATGGTCTTGCCGTGGAATCGTCGCAGATAGGGCAGCGCCTCGGACAGCACGGCCGCCTTGACGGCGGGAGACGAGACAACGGCAGGGTCAGGGGTGTCGGTCATGGCGGTGAGAGTAGGCCCGTGAAAAATGCCGCCGCCCTGAAGGGTGGGCGGCGGCTGTTCGTGCGCAATTGTAGATCAGCCGGCCAGCGCTTTTTCGACGGCGGCGTGGAACTTGGCGGGGTCGTATTCGCCCAGGTAGCGCTTGACGATATGCCCCTGCCGATCGATGAGGAAGGCGGTGGGCGTGAGCCGCACGTCGCCGAAGGCCTGGGCCAGCTTGCCCTGGCTGTCCAGCGCCACGGGAAAGGGCAGCTTGCGGGTCTGGGCGTAGTTTTCGACGTAGCCGGGCTTGTCGTAGGACATGGCTACGGCCAGGGTGACGTAGCCCTTGGGTTCGTAGTGCCGGTAATCGGCGACCGTGGCGGGCATCTGCTGCATGCAGGTGACGCAATCGGTCGCCCAGAACTTCACCAGCACGACTTTGCCGCGCAGGTCGGCCATCGTGATGGTCTTGCCGTCGAGCGTTTTGAAGGCAACGTCGGGCGCGGTGGGGGCGGGGTGCCAGACGAACCATCCGGCAATACCCACGACCACCGCGGCAAGCAGAGCGATCAGCGGTTTTTTCATCGCCGGGCCGCCCCAAGATGAAAAGCGCCCCCCTCGGGGGGGCAGCAAGCCGTAGGCGCAGCGTGGGGGGTATTTTTCATTTGATGGGCATGGCCTGCATGGTGTCGCTGCCGTTCTCGATGGGAGCCGGGCCGGAGGCCGGGGCACTGCCGCTGCTGGGCGTGGACGTGGTGGCCGCGCCCGACAGGCGGATGGCCTCTTCGCGGCTGATATAGGTAAACATTTTTACCACTTTCACGATGCCGCCGATATTGGCCGCGGCCTTGGCGGCGATTTCACCCTCTTCCTGCGTGACCTTGCCCATCATGTAGACCACGCCGCGGTTGACGGTGGTGACGATGGCGCCCGAGGGCACGTTCTTGGTGCTGAGCAGGGCCGTGTGCACCTTGGAGCTGAGCCAGACGTCGTTGCTGCGGCCTTCGAACGGTTCCGCGGGGCCCACGTCGAGCTGGTTGATGACGGACTTGACCTTCTCGATGCCCTGGGCGATGGACGTGGCCTGGTCCTTGGCCGCCTGGGTAGGCACGTCGCCGGTGAGCAGCACGTTGCCCTCGTAGGCGACGGCGTTGACGCGAGCGGCCTCGCCCAGTTGCTTGCCGATCTGGAACTGGGCCTTGAAGGCCATGGTCTGGTCATCGAGCTGGGTGCCCGAGGAGCGGCGATCGGTGAATACGGAAGCGCCGACCGCCGCGCCGCCGAGCATCAGCGGAATGCAGCCGGTCAAGGTCGAGGCGGTGCCGGCCAGGGCGGCGGCCAGCAGCGCGGCGCGCAGGGCGGTGCGGGGCATGAGCGTCATTCGGTGTCTCCTAGCAAAAGGGCGTCGATGCCGTCGCACATGGCGTGCAGCAGCAGTCCGTGAACTTCCTGGATGCGCATGGTGCGGTCGTTGGGCACGCACAGATGAACGTCATGCGCGCCGAGCCGCTGGCCGATCTGGCCGCCGTTCTTGCCCGTGAGGGCGATGACGTGCATGTCGCGGTTCTGCGCGGCCTCGATGGCCCGCACGACGTTGGGCGAGTTGCCGCTGGTGGACAGGGCCACCAGCACATCGCCGGACTGACCCAGGGCGCCGACCTGGCGCTCGTAGATTTCTTCGAAGCCGTAGTCGTTGCCCACGGCGGTGAGGATGGCGGTATCGGTGTTCAGGGCGATGCCGGCCAGGGGCAGGCGTTCGCGCTCGAAGCGGCCGACCAGTTCGGCGATGAAATGTTGGGCGTCGGCGGCCGAGCCGCCGTTGCCGCAGGCCAGGATCTTGCCGTTGTTGGCCAGGGCCGTGAACATCAGCTCGACCGCGGCCGAGAGCGGCTCGGCCAGGTCGTTCATGCTCAGTTCGATGACGCCGATGGCGTCGCGGAAATGCGCAGTCATTCGGGAGGTCAGATTCATGGGACGGATTATCTCATGGGGGCAGATGGGGAATTTTTCGGGATGCAACGGCGTGGGGGGAAATATTGCAGTCTTTTGCCGGCGGATTGTCCCGCGGAGGTTTTTCCTTATTCGCACAGCAAGACATGGCGCAGCCATCGGGCCTGGCCGGCGTCGAACAGCACGGCGTCAAAGCGCACGGGCGGCACGCGGCCTTGCCAGTAGCGGCGCGCCAGGTCCGGCAGGATCAGGGCGGCGGTGCTTGCCAGGCGGCGTTGCTTGGCCGGATCGATGCTGGCCCCCGCGCCGCCGTGGCTCGCGTTCGACCGGGCGCGCACTTCCACCAGCACCAGCGTGTCGCCGTCGCGCATGACCAGGTCGATCTCGCCGGGCGCCGCGCGCAGATTGCGCGCCAGCAGTTGCAGGCCGGCGCGCGCCAGCAATTCCAGGGCCTGGTCTTCGAAATCCAGGCCCTTGCGCTGCGTGGGCGAGAGTTGCGGGTCTTGCTTGCGTGAAGAGGATTTGCGCGCGTGCTGCTTGCGCCGGCGCTGCCCGAGCCGGGCGCGTCTGGCGGCGTCGGCCAGGGCATAGGCAAGCAGGTCGTCGGCGGGCGGGCGGCCGCGGTCGGGAGGAATATCCATGCGGCTACACTGGCACGGTTTCCACAGCCGCGGTACGCCGCAATGAACGAAGAAGTCACTCCGCCGGCCGAGGCCGGCGATGCCTGGCGCCGCGTGGCCGAGCGCGTCGCGGCCCAGCATTGGCCGGCATCCGCCCTGTATGTCGTGGCCACGCCCATCGGCAACCTGGGCGACCTGGGCTTGCGGGCCTGGCAGGCCTTGGCCCGTGCCGACGTGATCGCCGCCGAGGACACGCGCGCCAGCCGCACGCTGATGGACGCCTGGGGCATTGCCACGCCCCTGATGGCCGCGCATCGCCACAACGAAGCCCAGGCGGCGCAGGCGATCTGTGCGCGCCTGGCCCAAGGGCAGCGCGTGGCGCTGGTTTCCGACGCGGGCGCGCCGGCCGTGAGCGATCCGGGCGCACGCATCGTGCGCGCGGTGCGCGATGCCGGCTACCCGGTGGTGCCCGTGCCCGGCCCCAGCGCCGTCATTGCCGCCCTGATGGGCAGCGGCGTCACCTCCGATGAAAACCCCGCCTATGCTTTCGCCGGCTTCGCGCCGCCCAAGGCCGCGGCGCGGCAGCGCTGGCTGCGCCGCTGGTGCGCCTTGCCGGCGCCGGTGCTGATGTTCGAATCGCCGCATCGCCTGTCGGCGATGCTGGCCGACTTGCTGGAAGTCTGCGGTCCCGCGCGCAAGCTCACCGTGGCGCGCGAGCTGACCAAGCGCTTCGAGCAGATCGCCACGATGGCCATGGGCGAGACGGCCGGCTGGCTGGCCGCCGACGCGCATCGCGCCCAGGGCGAGTTCGTGCTCATCGTGCACGAAGCCGGGCGCGCGCAAGACGAAGACGACGAAGGCGCTGCCGCGGGCATCCAGATCGACACCCTGCTCCAAGCGTTGCTGGAAAGCCTGTCGGTGCGCGACGCCGCGCGCGTGGCCGCCAGGATCACCGGCCTGCCGCGCGACAAACTCTACAACAAGGCCTTGGAACTCAAGGCTTGATCAGGCTCGGGTGTATGCCCGTCTTGGCGTTGACGGCCGGTATGTCGTTCGCGGCCGCCTCGCGCGTGTCGTAGGGGCCGATGCGCACGCGATAGAGCCGCGCGATCTGCAGGGCCGTGGCGTGCTTGCCCATGCCGCGCAATTGCGTGTTGATGCGGTTGGCCAGTGTCGTCGCGTTGGATGCCTGGCTGAACGCGCCCACCTGCAGATAGTAGGCGCCGCCCGCTTGGGGCTCGGCATCCTGCGCGGCTGCCTGCGCGACGGGCGGCGGCGCGGCGGGAAGCGGCATCGGCAGCGGCGCGGGAGCCTGGCTCTGCGTCGGCGGGGTGACCGGATGCGTGGCCTCGTCGGCGGTGAGCTGCGAGTCTTCGGGGGCGAGGTTGCCCGAAGCGACCATCGTGCGGATTTCGCTGGGCAGGATGCGCTCGACGATGACCCTGCCGCTGCCCGGGCCGATCAGCCCCAGCTTGTAGGCCGCCGTGTACGACAGATCCATGATGCGGTTGCTGTGAAAGGGGCCGCGGTCGTTGACGCGCACGATGATGGTCTTGCCGTTGACTTCGCTGGTGACGCGCGCGTAGCTGGGTATGGGCAGCGTGGGGTGCGCCGCCGTCATGGCATACATGTTGTAGCGCTCGCCGCTGGAAGTGCGCACGCCGTTGAATTTGCGGCCGTACCACGAAGCGCGGCCTTCCTGGCGGAAGGGCTTTTCGCTGGTGTCGGGTACGTAACGTTTACCGAATACCACATAGGGTTTGTTGGCGCCGGAGGCCAGCGGTTCGATGCGCGGCACGGCGTTGGGAATGGCATCGAGTTGCGCGTTGGACGGCGGATTGCTGCCGGGACCGTCGTCCTCGTAGTAGCCGCCGCCGCGATTGCCGGTGGTGGAGCAGCCCGCCATGAGAAGGGCGAGCAGCAAAACGGCCAGCAGCGGCAGACGGCGCGCAATGTTCATGAAGCCCTCTTGGCGCTACGCGCCGTCCTCATCCGTGTCCCGCCGCCTTGCCATGCTGCATGCGGTGCCGCACCAGCAGGGGAGGATGGTTGGCGAAGCGCCTGGCCAGTTGCTCGACCACGTAGACCGAGCGGTGCTGGCCGCCCGTGCAGCCGATCGCCACGGTCAGGTAGCTGCGCGTGTCTTGCTGGTATTGCGGCATCCAGCGGGTGATGAAACGGGCCACGTCGTCGATCATCTCGCCCACGGCGGCATGGCTGGCCAGCCACTGGGCGACCGGCGCATCGCGGCCGGTCAGCGGGCGCAGCGCGGGGTCGTAATAGGGATTGGGCAGGCAGCGCATGTCGAACACCAGATCGGCGCTGTTGGGCACGCCCAGCTTGTAGGCGAAGGATTCGAACGTCAGCACCAGCGGCGCGATGTCTGCCTCGACCAGATCGCGCACCCAGGTGCGCAACTGGCCGGGCGTGGCGTCTGACGTGTCGATGACGTGGGCGTGCTCGCGCAGCGGCGCCAGCATTTCGCGCTCGAGCGCGATGCAGTCGGTGAGCGAAGGCTGGCCGCCGCCGCGCGCGGCGCGGTCGGTGAGCGGATGGCGGCGGCGCGATTCGGAATAGCGCTGCACCAGCGTGTTGGTATCGGAATCGAGAAACACCACGCGCAGGCGGGTGCCCTCGGCCTGCAGCGAGCTCATGATGCCGGGCAGATCGGCCAGCTCGCCCGGTGTGCGCGCGTCGATGGCCACGGCCACGCGTTCGATGGCCTCGTCGTTGCGCGTGGCTTCGATGAATTCGCTCAAAAAGCGCAGGGGCAGATTGTCGATGCAGGTGTAGCCGGCATCTTCGAGCATGCGCAGGGCGACGGATTTGCCGGAGCCCGAGATGCCTGTGATCAGAACGACGCTAAACATGGCTGCTGGACTCGGCATGGGGCCTCAGTGCGCCTGGCTATTTTGCTGGATGGCCAGGTTCTGGCGCTGCAGGAAGTCGTCCAGGGTATCGATGCCGCGCAGCTTGAGGATGGTGTTGCGCACGGCGGCCTCGACCAGCACGGCCAGGTTGCGGCCGGCCGCAACCTGCAGCATGACCTTGCGCACCGGCAGGCCCAGCATGTCCTGCGTCAGGTCGTTCATCGGCAGGCGCTCGAATTTTTCCTGCGGGTTGCGCATCAGGTGCACGATGAGCTTCAAGCGCATTTTGCGGCGCACCGAGGTCTCGCCGAAGATGGTGCGGATGTCCAGCAGCCCCAGGCCGCGCACTTCGAGCAGATTCTGCAGCAGGAGCGGACAGTGGCCTTCGATCATATTGGGCGCGGTGCGTGAAAAATCCACGGCGTCGTCGGCCACCAGGCCGTGACCGCGGGTGATGAGCTCGAGCGCCAGTTCACTCTTGCCCAGGCCCGATTCGCCGGTGATCAGCACGCCCAGCCCCAGCACGTCCATGAACACCCCATGCACGGTAGTGGTGGGAGCGAGCTTCTTGCCCAGATAGATGCGCAGCAGATCGATGAGCGGGGCCGCGGCCACCGAGGTCACCAGGAGCGGGATCTGGTGCTGCGCGCATTGCTCGATCAGATCGTCCGGCGGCAGCAGGTCGTCGGCCAGCAGAATGGCCGGTACGCCGCCGATCAGCAGATCGTCCATGTGGTGCATGCGGCGGCGCAGATCGAAGCGCGTGTAGTAGGCCAGTTCTTCAGGGCCGAAGACCTGGATGCGCGAGGGGTGGATCAGGTTGAGGTGACCCACCAGATCGGCGGCGGCCATGCCGTCGTTGGTGATGGCGCGATCGGCGGATTCTTTGCCCGCGATCCAGCGAAAAGGTATGGTGTCGGCGTTGTCGTCGACCAGTTCCTGCACGGTAAGCATGACGGTTAAACAGGCCCTAAAGTTGTCCCGTGGTGAGCGTGTGGTGCACTTTGGCCGGATCGGTCTCGGTGGCCAGCGCCGCGCGCAATTCTTGATTGGACATCAAATGTGCCAGTTCGGCCAGGATGTCCAGGTGTTGCTGCGCCGCGCTCTCCGGAACAAGCAGGCACAGCAGCATCGACACGGGCAGGCTGTCGGGCGCGTCGAAAGGAATTGGTTTGGCCACCCTGAAGAAAGCGCACAGGGGTTGGTGCAGCCCCTTGATGCGGCCGTGCGGTACAGCCACGCCTTCGCCCAGTCCCGTGGACCCCAGGCGCTCGCGCGCGAAAAAGCTGTCGAACACCGTGGTGCGGGCCAGGCCGTGATGGTTTTCGAATAGCAGGCCGGCGTGCTCGAACGCGCGCTTCTTGCTGGTGGCGGGCAGGTCAAGCACCACGTTGCCGGGAGGAAGAATACGCGACAGGTGGTTCATCGCGGCCATTATAGGGACACGATGCCGCAGTGCAATAAATCAAATTGGGGGCGGATATGAGGTGCCGTGTCCAGGGATTCGGCGCCAATGGCAGCGCGTCGGCCTCATGGGGCGCGCCGCAATGAAAAAAGCCATTCGCGAGAATGGCTTTTGACTTGCTGCCGGACGCGCCCGCTTCAGGCGGTGGTGGCGGTGGCGGCAGCGACCTGACGCTTGGCCGATTCGGCGGCGTGGTTTTGCATCTTGTCCTTGTACTTGATGATCTGGCGGTCGAGCTTGTCGACGAGCAGGTCGATGGCGGCGTAGAGATTCTCGTCGCTGGCTTCGCAATGGATGTCTTTTCCACGCAGATGCATGGTGATTTCGGCTTTTTGCCGCAAGGGCTCTACCGAGAGCATGACCTGGGTATCGATGACGTGATCGAAATGTCGCAGAACTCGAGACAGCTTGTTCATCACATATTCCCGAATGGCGGGGGTAACGTCGAGATGGCGACCGCAAATGCTCAGGTTCATACTTGCTCTCCTACAAAAGAGAAAAAAAGGTGCGCGTTGAATGCGCGGATTCGTCGTAAGAAGGGCTCCTTGTGGTGGGGGGCTGGGTTGAAAGCCGGTTGGCGTCGACGACGCCCATGAATCTAGTGTAGAGATTCTGGCGCGCAAAACAAGACGCGCCGAGCACGAAATTGTGACGGCGCGATGACTTGCAGGCGGACTGCGTGAAAACGCGCGGCGTGACGGCTCAGGGGCCCAGATCCAGACGAGAGGCCGACAGCAGTTCGTAGAAGGCCTGCGCGGCCATCGACAGACTGCGGCCCTTGCGCCGCACCAAATACAGAGAGCGGCGCAAGCCCTTGTCTTGCAAGGGTTTGATCGTCAGTCCGGCTTGTTGAAAGTGAAACAAGGTCATGGCCGGCACGATGCTGATGCCCAGTCCGGCCGAGATCAGTCCCGCCGCCGTGGCCAGATGCTCGACTTCCAGCAGCGGGGTCAGCGCGTCGGCGCCGATGGCGTCGTCGAGCTGTTTGCGCACGCTGCTGCCGCGGGCCAGATGGATCACGGGTTCGCGAGCCAGGTCGCGCACGCGTACTTTTTCACGCCGGGCCAGCGCGTGGTCCTTGCGGCACACCAGGTAATAGCGGTCGGCATGCAGGAAGACGCTTTCGAGTCCCGTCATATCGTCGCGGCGCGCGGCCACGGCGAAGTCGACCTCGCCGCGCTGCACCATGTCCAGGCAAGGATCGAGCAGCGCATCGCGCAATTGCAGGACGATGCCGGGATAGTCGGCATGAAAGCGCGCGAGCAGATCCGGCAGCCAGCCCGCCGCCAGCGAAGGCAGCGCCGCGACGGCGACGCGTCCGCGCCGGCGCAGGGCATGATCCCGCACATCTTCCAGCGCGAGTTCGAGTTCGCCCAGCAGGCGCTGGGCCGAGGCTTCGAATACCCGCCCTTCGACCGTCAGTTCGACACGCCGGGTGTTGCGGTCGAACAGGCGCGCGCCCGCGGTTTCTTCCAGCGAGCGGATCAGTGCGCTGAAAGCCGGTTGCGTCAGATGGCAGCGCTGCGCCGCGCGCGTGAAGTGGCGCTCCTGCGCCAGGGCGACAAAGGCGCGCAATTGCCGGGTCGAGAGATTCATAGAAACTTTGAATTAATCGATTTTATCTTTCTATTTTACGTATCAAGCATGGGTTCCTATAGTGCCTGCATGACAACGACGAGATCGTTTTCGGACCTGACATGACTGCTGCGCATACTTCTTGCCTGGTCGGCTGCGCGACCGGCTTTTCAGGCGACCGCACCGACGGCGCGCCGCCCGTGGTGCGCACCCTGGCCGCCCGCGGCGGCGGCACGCTGATTTTCGAAACCCTGGCCGAACGCACCCTGGCGCTGGCCCAGCTGGCGCGCAACCAGGATCCCGAAGCCGGCTACGAGCCCTTGCTGGACGATCTGGTCGGGCCGGTGCTGGGCGACTGCCTGCGCCACGGCATCGACATCGTCAGCAATTTCGGCGCGGCCAATCCGCCGGCCGCGGCGCGGCGCATCGCGGCGATCGCCGCCGAACAGGGTCTGCCCGCGCCGCGCATCGCGGTGATCCACGGCGACGCGCTGGACAGCCCCGAGCAGCGCGCGCTGCTGCGCGAACGGCTGGGAGCCGAGTTCGACCGGCTCGACATCGTCAGCGCCAATGCCTATCTGGGCGGGCAAGAGATCGCCCAGGCGCTGCGCGCCGGTGCGCAAGTCGTGGTGGCCGGGCGCGTGGCCGACCCGTCGCTCACGGTGGGACCGGTGCTGGCGCATTACGGCTGGCGCGCCGACGACTGGCCGCGGCTGGGGCGCGCCACCATGGCCGGGCATCTGCTCGAATGCGGCACGCAGGTCAGCGGCGGCTATTTCGCCGTTCCCGGCTTGAAAGACGTGCCCGGCCTGCACGAGACGGGCTTTCCCATCGCCGAGATCGATGCCGACGGCGGCTGCGTGATCGGCAAGGCCGAGGACACGGGCGGCCGGGTCGACGCCCGCACCGTCAAAGAGCAATTGCTTTACGAAGTCCATGATCCCGCGCGCTATCTCACGCCCGACGTGGTGGCCGATCTGAGCCAGGCCGGCGTGACGGAATTGGGCGGCGATCGCGTGGCCGTGCACGGCATCACGGGCCATGCGCGGCCGCAGGAGCTGAAGGTAAACGTGTGCTATCGCGGCGGTTGGCTGGCCGAGGCCGAGATTTCCTATGCCGGCGTGCAGGCCGAGGCGCGGGCGCGCCTGGCCGGCGAGATCGTGGCGCGCCGCATCGGCTCGGCGATGGCGCTGCGCATCGATCTTATCGGCGCGATGAGCATTCTGGCCGACGATGGCGGCGCCATGCTGGCCGGTGTGCCGGACCGGCACGGGCAGGACGTGCGGCTGCGCGTCGCGGCGCGGCACGACGACCGGGCGACGGCCGAGCGCGTGCTGCGCGAAGTCACGGCTCTGTACTGCTGCGGTCCCGCGGGCGGCGGCGGCGTGCGCACTTCGCTGCGGCCTCGATTGGCCACGCTGTCGTGCACCGTGCCGCGCGAGATCGCCGCGGCAGGCTGGACCCTGCAGGAGGCGCGCCGATGACTACTGTGAACGTCCCGCTCTACCGCCTGGCGCACAGCCGCACCGGCGACAAGGGCGACATCTCCAACATCAGCCTCATCGCGTGGGACGCCGAGTGCTATGCGGTGCTGCTTTCTGAAGCGACAG
>CALGFL010000039.1 GCA_937881145.1 uncultured Bordetella sp. | reverse complement strand
CCGCAGGCCGCCGGCGTGATCCACACCGACTTCGAACGCGGCTTCATCCGCGCCCAGACGATCGCCTACGACGACTTCATCGCCTACAAGGGCGAGGCGGGTGCGAAGGAGGCGGGGAAGATGCGGGCCGAAGGCAAGGAGTACGTGGTGCAGGATGGGGATGTGATGAATTTCCTGTTCAACGTCTGAGTCGAAAAAACAGGGCAAGAAGAAAATTAAATGGGGTATTCGGGATATTTGATACCCCGTTTAAGCGGCCGGTTCATTGTGCGATGCAATGGCCGCCGTCGCGGCGGACGCGGTCCTGCGGCGAATAAGTAATAAAACGCCGCATATTTTGCGGCGAAAATAAACGCTCGAAAGCAGGCGGTCGCACTGCCAGCACTGTCTCGCACGGACGGTAGCAGTCACGCACCCGTCGCTTGCGCGCGCATCCAACCCAGCATGGCCGACGTCAATTCGCCCAAGGTCGCTTTGAGCCTGCCGTACCCCGCATTCGGCCGCAGCGTGACCTCATCCATGTACAGCTTGCGATTGATCTCGATCTGCAGGCTGTGGCGGCCTTCCGAAGGCCGGCCATGGACGCGCACCAGCTCCACGCCCTTGTACGGATCGTTGATCGCCACCGCGTAGCCACGCACGCGCAGCCAGTCGGCCACGAAGGCGGCGAAAGCCGGGTCGGCCGTGGTGCCGTCGCGATCGCCCAGCACGAAATCGGGATGGGCGGTGCCGGGCTTGCCGGTGGCGTAGGCGCCGGCCACGCTGGGCATGGAGTGGCAGTTGATGTGCCACACCTTGCCCAGGCGTGCATGCGTGTCGTCGAGCAGCGTGCGCAGCGCGGCGTGATAGGGCCGCCAGCAGGCGTCGATGCGTTGCTGCACCTCAGCCACGGAGAGCTTGCGGTCGTACAGCGGCGTGCCGTCGTCGAGCATGCGCCAGATCAGGCCCTTGCCCAGGCCCACCTTGGGCGAGTCCGAGAGTGGGCCGGGCCAGGGCGCATCGAGCATCGTGGGGTCGATGTCTTGCACCGCGCGGTTGACGTCGATGTAGGCGCGCGGGCAGGTCGCGCCCAAGAGCGGCACGCCCTGGTCCACGGCGCCGCCCCATAGATCGTCGACCCAGGTGTCTTCGGCGGTGCGCAGCATGCCGATGTCGGCGATGCTGGCGAAGTCCGGCGGATAGGCGGTGCCGCTATGCGGCGAATCCAGCACCAGCGGCGAGGGGCTCGCCGCCGGCACGTGGTCCAGGCGATAGGAAAGGGGGTGGATGACAGGCATGCCTTACTCTACCTTGATGTGGGCCTCTTTGGCGACCCTGCGTCTGAAGCCGGCCTGTCAGGCCTGGGTCTCGCCGACCGGTTCGGCCACCAGCGTCGGCGCCACCAGCGGCAAGTGCAGCACGAAGCTCGTGCCTTGCCCCGGGGTGCTGTGCAGTTCGATATTCCCGCCCAGCGGGCCCGTTACCAGCGTGTAGGTGATGTGCAGGCCCAGTCCCGAGCCGCCCTGGCCCATTTTGGTGGTAAAGAAAGGGTCGAAGATCTTGCGCTGATGCTCTTCGGGTATGCCGCGGCCGTCGTCGCTCACCGTCACCGACAGCCAGCCCGGTTCGGTGGCGCGCGCGCTGAGCGAGATGGTACCGGTGTCGCGGTCGCCAAAGGCGTGGACCAGGGCGTTGTTGATCAGGTTGATCAGTACCTGCCCCAGCGGGCCCGGCAGGCTGTCCAGCACCAGGTCTTGCGGGACGTCGGTCACCAGTTCGAATTTGGTCTTGCGCAGCGTCGGCTTCATGGACAGGATGATTTCCTGCACGACCTCGTGCACCGAGAACGAGCGGCGCTGATAGCTGGTCTGGTCCACCGCGAGCTGCTTGAACCCGCCGATCAATTCGGCCGCGCGTTCGAGGTTGCGCTCGATGATGAGTCCGCCCTCCTGCACGTCGCTCAAATATTCCGCCAGACCGCTGCGGGTCAGGCCGGTTTCGGCCATTTCCTTGAAGCGCTTGTGGGTCTGCACCAACGTCGAGGCCACCGTGACGGCGGTGCCGATGGGCGTGTTCAGCTCATGCGCCACGCCCGCCACCAGGGCGCCCAGGGAAGCCAGTTTTTCGCTTTGCAGCAGTTCTTTTTGCGTGCGGCGCAGGCCCTCCAGGGCCGAACTGAGCTTGGCCGTGCGCTCGTGCACGCGCTGCTCCAGCAGGGTGTTGAGCTCGTGGATTCTTTCTTCCTGCTGCTTCTGCTCGGTAATGTCGATGCTCATGCCGTCGAACACGATATGGCCATCGCTCATCTTGCGGGGCGAGGAAGTGATCAGGATCCAGAGTTGACGGCCGTCCGGCAGGGTGCAGCGGGTTTCCGCCTTGAAATCCGTCATGCTGGCAATGCATTCGTTCTCGAGCGCGCGCATCAAAACCAGATCTTCGGGGTTCATCTGGTTGTAAAGCAGGGATGGATCGCGCATGACGTCTTTGGCCGCCAGCCCGTGTATGCGCTGGATGCCTTCGCTGAGATAGGTGAATTTGCGCGGACCGCCGGGGCCGCCGCAGTCGAGCTGGTAGACCATGCTGTCGGGGATGTTGTCGCTGATCCGCTGCAGCCGCTCCTGGCTTTCGCGCAACTGCGCCAAGGCCTCTTTGAGCGAGGTGGCGTCGATGTGGGTTCCCAGCATCTTGCCCGTGGATTTGCCGTTGGCATCGCGCAGGATGCTGCCGCGCGACAGTATCCAGATCCAGCTTGCGTTCGCATGGCGCATGCGGAACTCGGTCTCGTACATGTGCGAGGGTTCCGCGGCGAGATAGTCCGCGAAACTGCGGCGCGCATGCTCCAAATCATCCGGATGCAGGAGGTCGACCCAGGCATTCTGCAAGGTGATGCTCCCCGGCGCGGCATAGTATTCCGGGTCCAGTCCCAGCATGCTGAAATATTCCGGGCTGCACCACAGGCATGAGCTGGCTTTGTCCCATTCCCACACACCCGTGTTGGAAACCCGGGCCAGCTCCATGAATCTTGCGCTCTCCCGGCGCAAGGACTCTTCCGCATACTTGCGTTCGGTGATGTCCTGGCGCGCGCCCATCATGATCAAGGGCGCGCCGCTTTCGTCGCGCTGAAAGACGCATCCGCTATCCAGGACCCAGACCCAATGTCCCGACTTGTGGCGCATTCTGATTTCGGACGCGTAGATTTCTTCTTTGCCCGAAAGATGCGCCTTCAGTTTTTCGTTGTTGAGAGCCAGGTCGTCCGGATGGCACAGCTTGACGAAGGTCTGGATGTCGATCGGCTGCAGCTCGGCCAGTGAATAGCCGGCAATTTCCGCCCAGCGTTCATTGAGCGTCACTTCACCGGTTTGCATGTTCCATTCCCATGTGCCGGCTTGCATGGAGGCCAGTATGTTCGCCAGGCGCTGCCGCTCGCGAGCCATGTCCGCGGCCAGTTTGCGCACGGGAAGGCCGAAATGGACGCTGATCCAGTATGTGACCGCGATGCCGATCATCAACAGTACAAACAGCATGGAGAGCGTGGCGAACGCGACATTGCGCCATGCGTCCTGCATGGCGGTTTCCAGGATGCCGATCTGGATGACGCCCTGGTCCTCGTTGTTGAAGCCGCCGCGATACCGGGCGCTGACTTCATGCACCGACGTGCCGTCGGACTCTTGCAGGTCGCGCGCCAGCAGGGTAGTCGAACCGGCGAGCAAGGGCGCGAGAAATGCCTGTGTGTCCTCGCCCAGCAGTCTCTCCTTGTCGTCGGCATAGCTGTCGGCGACGACGTGGCCCTGCTGGTCCAGCAAGCGCAGGTAGACGATGTCGGGCCGCTCTTTCCTGACCTGCTGCAGGAACAGGCGCACGTGGTACTTGCCGGAGAAACTGATACGGCCTACGGCATCGGACAGAATCTGCGTCGTGATGGCGGAGAACCGTTTCTGATTCTGTTGCATGATGCCGCGCACATACCATCCGCCCACCAGCAGCGCGGCCAGCATCAGCGAAAAGATGACCAATCCGAACGCCAGGGCCATCCGGCGGTCGAGGTTGGAAAAGCGCTTTGCCTCGACCGCGGCTTGTTCATGAATGGGCTGCTTCATAGCGGA
>CALGFL010000038.1 GCA_937881145.1 uncultured Bordetella sp. | reverse complement strand
CAGGCCCTGGACATCACCGTGCCCATCGGCTGCGGCGACGTGGAAGTGTTCCCGGGCGACGTGATTGTTGGCGACCGCGAAGGCGTGGTGGTGATACCCGCGCACCTGGCCCAAGAGATCGCCAATGAGGCCGTCGAGATGACCGCATTCGAGGATTTCGTCACCGAGCAAGTCAAGGGCGGGCGCTCGATCCTGGGCCTGTATCCGGCGACCGATCCGGACACGCGCGAGCGCTTCGCCGCCTGGCGCGCCAGGAACGGGCGCTGATTTTTTTTAAACGTTGAATTTTTATCGATCGCTGCTTCACAACATCAAGAGGAGACACCTGCATGAACATCCAACGACGCATCGCTCTGGGGGCTTTTCTGGCCGCGGCCATCCTGGGCACGTCCACCGCCCAGGCGGCCTGGCCCGCCGACAAGCCCATCACCTATGTCGTGCCGTTCACCCCGGGCGGCTCGACCGACGTGGTCGGCCGCATGATCGCGCAGAAACTATCGAAGATCCTGAACCAGAACATCATCGTGGAAAACCGCGCCGGCGCGGGCGGCAGCATCGGCGCGGCCTACGTCGCGCATGCCGCGCCCGACGGCTATACGCTGTTCGGCGGCACCATCAACACCAACGCGATCAACTACAGCCTGTACAAGAACCTGCAGTACAGCCCCAAGGATTTCGCGCCGGTGTCCCTGGTCGCGACGCTGCCCAACGTGCTGCTGGTCGCGCCCAATATCGGCGTGAACTCGGTGGCGGACCTGATCGCGCTGCTCAAGCGCGATCCCGCGCGGCGCATGTTCGCCTCGTCGGGCGTGGGCACCTCCACGCACCTGACGGGCGAGCTCTTCGCCGCCACCATCGGCGTGCCGCTGACGCACATCCCCTACAAGGGAACGCCGCCCGCGATGGTCGACGTGTCGTCCGGCGCGGTCACCTTCATGTTCGACCAGATGACCGCCGCGCTGCCGCTGCTGCAAAACGGCAAGCTCAAGCTGCTGGCTGTGACCACGGCCCAGCGCATGCCCATGTCGCCCGACACGCCGACGCTGGGCGAAGCGGGCCTGCCCGGCTTCGACGTTTCTTCGTGGCAGGCGGTCTTCGTGCCCAAGGGCACGCCGCAACCCATCGTCGACAAGCTCTCGAAGGCGATCGCCGAAATCGTCAAAGACCCCGACGTGCAGGAAAAACTGGGCAAGACCATGGGCATGAACCTGGTCGGCAGCACGCCCGAGCAGCTGCAGGCGCTGATCGACAAGGAGATCGCGCGTTGGGCCGACGTCGTCAAGCGCGCGAAGATCACCGCCCAGTGACTTCAGGGCTCGACGTAGTTCATCTCGCCCGACTCGCCCATCAATAGCGGCCGGTTGGCGTCCGCGACGGCGCGCAGATAGTCCCATAAGGTGACGATGCGGCGCAGTTTGCGGACGTCTTCGCGGCTGCTCAGCCAGAAGTGGCGCGTGACGACGATCTTGTCGGGCAGGATGGGCACCAGATCCGGATTGGGTGTGGCCATGAAGCAGGGCAGGATGGCCAGGGCATTGCCTTGCAGCGCCGCGTGGTATTGCGCGATGACGCTGGTGCTGCGCAGGCTGGCCGTCACGTTGGGGATCGTCCGGTTCAGGTACAGGAGCTCGTGGCTGAAGGCCAGGTCCGCGACGTAATCGATGAAAGGGTGGTGGCGCAAGTCCGCCACCGCGCGGATCGGACCGCGACGCTCGAAATAATCGCGCGAACCATAGAGTCTCAAGCGGTAGTCGCACAGCTTGGTAAAGACGTATTGCCCGCGTTCCGGGCGCTCCAGCGTGATGGCCATGTCGGCTTCGCGCTTGGAGAGGCTGACGAAGTGCGGCACCGGCAGCACGTCGATCGACACGTCGTCGTGCACCGCGGTGAAGCGGGCGATCTGGGGCGATAGAAAAAAGCAGCCGAAACCCTCGGTCGATCCGATTCTCACGTGGCCCGACAGGCTTTGCGTCGTTCCCGCGAACTGCTCGCTGGCGGCGTGCACCGCCGATTCCACCGCGTCGGCATGGCGCAGCAGCCGCTGTCCGTCGGTGGTCAGCGTGAATCCGTCGACCCGCGATTTATCGAACAAAATGGTGCCCAGTGCCGCTTCGAGCTCGCGCACGCGCCGCGCGACCGTGGTGTGGTCGACGTGCAGCCGCCTGGCGGCCGCACTGGCGCGCTGAGTCCGCGCCACCTCCAGAAAATACCTCAGATCGTCCCAGTTCAGCGCGCCGAATCGGCTTGTGCTTTTTTGCATATCTGATGGGGGTTTTTAATACTATGCTGTGGATAATCGAATAACTATACTCGTAGGCAGAAAA
>CALGFL010000037.1 GCA_937881145.1 uncultured Bordetella sp. | reverse complement strand
CGCGTTGGTCAGTTCGTGTTTGTCGACCTCGGAAACGACGTCGAAACTGGGCATGGCGCAAATCCTGATGGCAAATGGCGGAGAAGCCAGTTTAACCGCCCCGCCGCACTCACCGACGGGGCAGCACGCCCATGGGGTTGACCGGTTGCCCACCGTGGCGCAACTCGAAGTACAGCTCAACCCGGCGCGCGTCGGTATTGCCCATCTCGGCGATGTGCTGCCCCTGCCTGACGTGCTCGCCCTGCTTGACCAGCAGCTTGCTGTTGTGGGCGTAGATGGTCAGGAAATCATGATCGTGCCGGATGATCACCATCTTGCCGTAGCCGCGCAGCCCGCTGTTGGCATAGGCCACCGTGCCGCCCGCCGCGGCCACCACCGGCGAACCCGGGTCGCCCGAGATGACCAGCCCGCGCGAGCTCGAACCGTTGTAGCTCGCCAACAGCCTGCCCCGGGCCGGCCAGACCAGCGCGATGCCATGCACCGGCGCCGAGGCCGACGCGGCCGCGCCTATATAAGGCGCGGGCTTGGAGACGCCGCGGCTGTCGCCGTGCGACTGCGGCGATTCGCGGCCCTTGGTGCTGGCGTCGTGGAACGGCGGCTGCACCCGCAGGAGCATGCCGGTCGAGATCTCGTTGGCGTTGGAAAGCTTGTTCCAGCGGATCAGGTCGTAGGTGCTCTGTCCGTAGCGGCGCGAGATCTGCGACAGCGTGTCGCCCTCCTTCACCCGGTAATAAGCGGCGGAGTTGGCCGGCGCGCCCGGGTTGGGCGTCGTGGCACAGGCGGCCAGCATGGCCAGGAAGGCGGCGCCGACGGCGCGCCGGCCCCACAGAACCCAGGAACGTGCCTTGAAAATCAGGCGTGGCGAGGATGAAAGCGAAATGGCGGGCACAGAGAATTATCGGTAACAAGAAGCGGGCTAAGAGTAGCAGGAGTCCGTGGCGCATAGCCGGCCGCGGGCTCAGAACATGTTGAATTCAGGATTATCTTGATTCAATCTGGTACTTTCTCTGACGTTGTGCTCTAGGGATAGTCCCGCTGAATCATGTCTCTCCTGGCCCTGCAAGACTTGCTGTCCGCGCTAAGCAGCGACGCGCCGCTCGGCAAGATCATGGATTCGCTGTGCCGCGAAATCGAGCGCGTCGCGCCCGAGATCGTCGCCAGCGTCCTGGTCCTGGACGAAAACAAGCTGATACGCCCGCTCGCCTCGCCCAGCCTGCCCGACAGCTACGGCCAGGCGCTCGAAGGCCTGCCCAACGCCCCCACCGTCGGCACCTGCGGCGTGGCCATGACCTATGCCAGGCCGCACCTGACCTACGACATCGAGCGGGATCCGAACTGGGCCGAATACAAGCAAATCGTCGAACCGCTGCATTTGCGCGCATGCTGGTCCAACCCCATCACGCGCCGCGACGGGCGAGTGCTGGGCAGCCTGGCCTTCTACTTTCGCGAGCCCACCCGGCCGTCGGACTTTCATGAGTCGCTGGCCAAGGTCAGCCTCAATCTGTGCACCCTGGCCTTCGAGCACGAAGAGGCGCAGCACAATATCCAGAAGCTCGCGTATTTCGACACGCTGACCGGCCTGCCCAACCGCACGATGCTGCGCAGGGAGCTCAAGCGCATGCTCTCGCAAGCGCAGCGCGCCGACGACTCCTTTGCCCTGGTGTTCATCGATCTGGACAACTTCAAGGAGATCAACGACAACTACGGCCATCTCGCCGGCGACGAAGTCCTGTGCCAGACCGCCCGGCGGCTGCAGGACTGCACGCGCGAGCAGGATCTCGTGGGCCGGCTGGGCGGCGACGAATTCCTGGCGGTCATCCACGACGGCGACACGAGCCAGGTCAACGCCATCGTCCAGCGCATTCTGGCCTCGCTGCACAAGCCCCTGTCCATTACTGCCGAAAGCACCGCCATCGTCCAGATTTCGGCCAGCCTGGGAGTGAGTTTCTATCCCAAAGACGGCCGCGACATCGACACGCTGCTGAACAACGCCGACACGGCGATGTACAAATCGAAGAACGCGGGCAAGAACCTCGCTTCTTTCTTCCAGACGTCCACGGCCCCGCGCCCGGTGCCGCCGGCCGGCGGCGATGCCGTCCCCGAGGCCATCCTGGCCGCGGACGACTCGGCCGAGGACACGCGCTACGGCCCGTCGGTATACGCCGACATGGCTGCCCTGTCGCGGGATCTGTCCGGCGTCGTCGACCGCGTCGTCGGGCAGTTCTACGACAAGATCGCCGTCCTGCCGGGCCCCAAGCACCTGATCAACTGCCTGTCGCCCGACGAACAGAGACACCTGAAACGGCAGCAGACGCGCAATCTGACCGAACTGTGCTCGCCCGACCTGACCGACGAGCAGCATAAAGACAGGGCGCTCAAGACAGGGCGCATTCACGCCATCACGGGCCTGTCGCGCGAACAGCTCATCACCAGCTACGACATCCTGTACACGATCCTGCGCGAACACGTGGACGCGGCGCGGCACAGCGCGGCGCTGGCGGTGCTGGCCCGGCGCCTGATCCGCGATCTGGCCTGGCAGATGGCCGCAGCCCAATCCCTGCAGCTATCGCGCCACAAGATCCTGCTCAAGATCAGCGACCTGTGCTGGAACGCCGAAAACTACACCGACCTCATCACCAAGACCGCCGATCTCCTGGTCGACCAGGACGGTATCGCCGGGTGCGTCTTCATGCGCCCGGACGCGCGCGGCATTCTCAGGGCAGAGGCCCTGGCCGGCACGGAAGTGGCCGACCTGCTCGCGCGCGGAGAAGCCCTGCAAAACAAGTGGATCAAAGAAGGCAAGGAGCCCATGCAGCCCGGCTCCACCGTATCGGCCTGGAAAAGCGGCCACATCGAACGCTGCCTGAACTACACCACCGACCCGAACGTCGCGGCATGGCGGGAGTCGGCCATGCAGGCGGGCTACCGGTCCAACATCAACCTGCCCCTGGTGCCGATCAGCGGCCGCGACCCCACGGCGGTGCTTGTTATCTACAGTGCGCTGCCCGGCGGGTTTTCCTCGCTGGAGCAGGACGCGTTCTTCATCCAGATCAAGACCCTGCTCACCTTCGGCATCAGCAAGCTCGAAGCCTTCAAGGGCTCGGTCATCTCGATTCCCCACGCCACCCGCAAGCGCTGGCAGGACCTGCTGCGCGGCGCGGGGCTGGAGATGTACTACCAGCCCATCGTCAATCCGCATACCCGGCAGGTGAAGAAGGTCGAGGCGCTGGCCCGGCTGCGCGACGGCGCCAACGTGCTCGCGCCCGGCGACTTCTTTCCGGCCCTGTCGTCCGAAGACTTCTACATCATCTTCGAGCAAGGCCTGAACCAGGCCCTGCAGCAGCGCACCGAGTGGATCAGGCAGAGCAAAATCCATCTGGACATCACGCTCAACCTGCCCACCTCGGCCCTGGGCAACCCGCGTTATGTCCAAGCCACGAAGCAGGCGTTGAGCCAGCATGGCTGCCCGCCCGGCACGCTTACCCTGGAGCTGCTGGAAACCGAGGAGATCTCGCCCAGCGTCGATCTGCTGGCCGCGCTGCAGGCCTACAAGCAGCTAGGCGTCTGCCTGGCGGAAGACGACCTGGGATCGGGCTACAGCACGCTGACCCGTCTGCGCGAAATGCCTTTCGATTTCATCAAGATCGACCGCAGCATCATCAGCCAGGCCGACAAAGACCCCTACAACACCCTGCGCTTCATCTACCAGCTCACCCGGCTCGGACACAGCCTGGGCAAGCAGGTCATCGTCGAGGGCGTCGAAGACGCAGCGCTGTTGCAGGCGGTCGCGCAGCTGGGGCCGAACTACGTTCAGGGTTTCGTCATCGCCAAGCCCATGTCCGCCGAAAAGTTCACGAGCTGGCTCGGCCAGTGGTATTACGAGGCGCCGCTTGCGCGAGCCGGGAACGACGCGCTCTCCCGCCTGGCCGACGCGCTGATCTGGGAAGAAGGCCTGCACGTGATCTACAAGGAAATACCCCACTTCGCGACCAAGGCGGGCATGCTGGAAGAAATGTACGCCAGCATGCTGAACAAGCCCGCCTCGTCACCCGAGGAGCGGTTCCTGCGCAGCGATCTGGTCCGGTACGCCCAGCGATGCGGCCTGCACGGCAAGGAATACCTCGCGGCGCGCGAACGCATGGTCGCGCTGCTGATGCGGGATCAGGCCCAGGCACGTGGAACGAACGCTTGATCGACTCAGATCGTTCGATCCCCTTTTTTCTGGTTATAAGCGAGTTGCAATTTCTTGCATTTACTTCGAAAATTGCAAAGGATTTAAAATCGTCGCTGCAACTGAAGGTGCCCTTTCGGCATGAAGACTGGCGGATACGCCGCTTCTTCCCTGGCCGGCCGTTGCACTGGCCGCACGCCTCCCGCCGCACATGATCCTGCGGCGCCCCCCACGAGGCTCGCCCAGGCTGGCGTCTTTCAATACCGCACAACCTTCCAAACTTTCACCCGCATATGCCTTTGTCCGTTGTTATTGCCGATGACTCGTTGCTGGCCCGCAAAGTCATGACCAAGGCGTTGCCGCAAGACTGGGATGTGGACATCACCTACGCGACCAACGGGCGCGAGGCGCTGCAAGCCTATCGGGCAGGCAAGGCCTCGGTCATGTTCCTGGATCTCACCATGCCCGACATGACGGGGTTCCAGGTGCTCGAAGCCATGCAGCACGAAGACCTGAACTCGTTCGTCATCGTCGTATCCGCCGATGTACAGCCGATCGCGCGCGAACGCGTGCGCTCGCTCGGCGCGATGGCATTCATCGCAAAACCCGTCACGCCCGAGGCGCTGCTGCCGGTCCTCAAGGAGCACGGGTTGTATGTCTGAACCGTTTTTCACCGAAACGCAGCGCGACGCGCTGCAGGAAATCTCCAATCTCGCGATGGGGATGGCGGCGACGGGCCTGTCCGAGCTGCTCGATGCGTTCATCGAATTGTCGGTGCCGCGCGTGCGCAGCGTCGCGATCGGCGAGGCCGCCCAGGCGCTGCGCGAGATGACGGGCCTGGACGGCGCGGTGACCGCGGTGCGGCCGAGCTTTCGCTCGGGCATCAAGGGCGCGGCGCTCGTCCTCTGCCGCAGCGACGAGATCGCCGATCTCGCGGTGCTCGCGCGAGGGCCGGGCGGAGAGTCGCCCCACGAAACGATGAGCGAGATCGAGCTGGTGTTCGACATCGCCAACGTGGTGGCCGGCGCCTGCGTGTCCTCGATCCTCGACCAGCTCGGCGCAACGCCCGTGTTCTCGCCGCCGGGGCTGATCGGCGGCGGCATGTCGCTCGACGAAGTGTTCCGGCCCGATGCGCTGACCTGGGACATGGCGCTGCTCATCGAAGTCAATTTCTCGCTCGAAGACCAGAACTTCCGCGTGCATCTGGTCATGCTGATGGCGCAGGAGTCGATCCGCATCGTGCGCGACGCGCTCGATACCCTGTTGGGCGAGACATGAGCGATCCGGTGGGGAAGGCGTTGGATTGCTCGCTGTCCGAACTGGTGGTCGAGCGGGTCGGCCTGGGCATTTTCGTCGTCGACCGCGACATGAACGTGCAGATGTGGAATCGCTTCATGCACGAGCACAGCGGGTTGTCCGCGCAGCAGGTGATCGGGCGCTCGCTCTTTGACAGCTTTCCCGACCTGCCCCGCGAGTGGCTGACGCGCAAGGTGAAAAGCGTCTTCCTGCTCGGCAGCTTCGCATTCAGCTCGTGGGAGCAGCGGCCCTACCTCTTTCGCTTCGAGCACGACCGGCCGATTACCGGCGGGGTCGACCACATGCAGCAAAACTGCACGTTCATGCCGCTCACGCGCGGCCGCGAAGTGGTGGCGGTGTGCGTGACGATCGCCGACGCGACGGACGTGAGCATCGTGCAGCGCGAGCGCGAAGAGGCCCTGGCCAAGCTGCGCGAATACGCGAACCACGACGGCCTGACCGGCATCGCCAACCGGCGCTACTTCGAAGCGCAGCTGCGCGACGAATTTGCGCGCTGGCAGCGCCAGGGCGGCGAGCTGTCGATACTGCTGTTCGACCTGGACCACTTCAAGAAGATCAACGACGAGTTCAGCCACGTGGCCGGCGACGCCGTGCTGCGCACAACGGCGCAGCGCGTATCGGCCGTGATACGCCCGGGAAACACCTTCGGGCGCTTCGGCGGCGAAGAATTCGCGCTGCTGCTGCCCGGCACCACGATCGACGAGGCGATGCTCGTGGCCGAAAAAGTGCGGCTCACCATCGGTGCCGAGCCGGTGCAGGTCGACGGCGTGCGCGTGCCGGTGACCGCCAGCTGCGGCGTTGCGGCGGCGCGTGCGCAAAACGACGATTACGTGTCGCTCGTCAACGACGTGGACGCCGCGCTCTACACCGCCAAGCGCGAAGGGCGCAATCGCTCGGTGCGGTTCGCCTGATCCGCCCGCCAGGGCCTGGCAACGTTGACAGGCTCTAGGCGCGGACACTGAAACCTATCGTCGTCACCCCTGCCTCGCTCCGGGCGAAAACGCCTCCGCCGTGCATGTTCGCGACCGCTTTGACAATGGCCAGCCCCAGGCCGTGGCCGTGGGTTTCGCCGCTGTCGCGGCGTGCCGAATCCACGCGATAGAAGCGGTCGAACAGGCGCGGCAGATGCCGCGGCTCGATGGCCTTGCCCGGATTGCTCACATGGATTTGCACCAGATCGCCCGCCTGGCGTATGTGCACGTCGATGCGGGCTGCGCCCTGCGTGTGCTGGATGGCGTTCTGCAGCAGATTGGTCATGGCGCGGCGAAACTGCGCCGTGTTGATCGAAGCCTGCGCCGCGATGTCGCCGTCTATCTCTATCGCCAGCCCCAGGTCGTCGAGCACGAATTCGAAGAACTCGATGGTCTTGCCCACCTCGGCGGCCAGCACCGTGCGCACCAGCCCGCTGGCCGCCTCGCCCTGGTCGGCGCGCGCCAGGAACAGCATGTCGTTGACGATGGCGCGCAGCTGGTCGAGGTCTTCCAGATTGGACTGCAGCACCTCTTCCAGTTCCCCCGCGCCGCGCCGGCGCGACAAGGCCACCTGGGTATGGCCGATCAGGTTGGTCAGGGGCGTGCGCAGTTCATGGGCGACATCGGCGTTGAACGCCTCGAGTTGCTTGTAGGCCGACTCCAGCCGGTTGAGCGCGCCGTTGAAAGCCAAAGCCAGGTCGGCCAATTCGATGGGCAGGGACTCGGTATGCAGGCGCTGCGACAGGTTCCTGGGGCTGAGCTGCTGCGCCTGGTCGGAGAGGCGCAGCAAGGGCCGCAGGCCGGTGCGGGTCAGCCAGCGGCTGAGCAGCGCGATCAACAGCACCGACAGCAGCAACAACCCGGCCAGCGCGCTGAGAAAGGTGTGCAGGGTGTGGAAATAAGGCGCGCTTTCGAGGCCGACGATGAGCTTGACCCGAGGCCTTTCTTCGATGGGCCCGATCTCGCGGGTCAGGGTCCGCATGGGATATTCCCGATCCGGCCGGGGCAGGTGGCCGTAGCCCGGCCGCATGGCGGCCTCGGGCGGCGGCGCGGCGCCGTAGGCAAAGCGCGGATCGGGGCTGATGACCCAGAAGCTCAGGCTCGAGTCCGACGAAGTCAGGGTATCGAGCTTGGCCCTGAGCCGCGCCCAATGGCCGGTGCTGCCGATGTGCGAGAGCGAGTACTGGACGTCGTTGGCCGCCGTGTTGAGCACGTCGTCCTGCTGGCGCAGCAGATCGCGTTGCAAGGCCGCGTACAGCCCGCCTCCGATCAGCGAAAACACCACCAGCGCGACCAGGGCGAATCCCAGGGCCAACCGGGTCGTGATGGAAGGCTTGCGCATGGCCGCGGACACTACCCGCCGCTCTCGTCGCGCGGCTCGAGCACGTAGCCCATGCCGCGTATGGTGTGCAGCAGCTTGGTGCCGAAGGGCCCGTCGAGCTTGGCGCGCAGCCGCTTGATGGCGACCTCGACCACGTTGACGTTGCTGTCGAAGTTCATGTCCCAGACCAATTCGGCGATCGCGGTCTTGGACAGGATCTCGCCTTTGCGCCGGGCCAGCACCGCCAGCAGGGCGAACTCCTTGGCGGTCAGGTCCAGGCGCGTCCCGCCGCGCTGCGCCTTGCGGCTGATCAGGTCGATCTGCAGATCGCCGATGCGCAGCTGCATGGGTTCCTGCGCGCGGCCGCGCCGGGTAAGAGCCTGCAGCCGCGCCAGCAGTTCCAGAAAGGAAAAAGGCTTGACCAGGTAATCGTCGGCGCCGTCGTGCAGGCCCTTGAGACGATCCTCCAGGCTGTCGCGCGCGGTCAGCATGATGACCGGCGTCTGGCGCTGCGTTCGCAGCGAGCGCAGTAGTTCGAAGCCGTCCATGCCCGGCAGCATGGCGTCGAGCACGATCACGTCGTAATCGTGCTCCAGGGCCTGGTGCCGGCCGTCTATGCCGTCATGCGCCAGATCGACGGTGCAGCCCTGCTCGGTCAGGCCCTTGCGCAGATAGTCGGCGGTCTTGACCTCGTCTTCGACAATGAGCACCTTCATGCCTGGGCCTCCTTGCGCCGCGCCGCCCGCGCCTCTTTGCGCCGCATATACCAGTAGTGGGCACGGTCCAGATACAAGTAGACCACCGGCGTCGTAAAGAGGGTGAGCATCTGCGACACCACCAGTCCGCCCACCATGGCGTAGCCCAGGGGGCGGCGCAATTCAGACCCCTGGCCGTGGCCCAGCATCAGCGGCAGGCCGCTCAGGATCGCGCACATGGTCGTCATCATGATGGGCCGAAAGCGCAGCAGGCAGGCCTGGTAGATCGCCTCCTTGGGCTCCATGCCCAGCTGGCGCTCGGCCGTCAGCGCGAAGTCGACCATCATGATGCCGTTCTTCTTGACGATGCCGATCAAGAGGATGATGCCGATCAGCGCGATCACGGTCAGCTCGTAGCCGCCGGCCATCAGGATCAAGAGCGCGCCGACGCCGGCCGAGGGCAGGGTCGAGAGGATGGTCAGCGGGTGGATGTAGCTCTCGTAGAGCACGCCCAGCACGATGTAGACGCAGACCACCGCCGCCAGGATCAGCCACAGCTCGTTGGCCAGCGAGCGCTCGTAGGCGCCGGCCGCGCCCAGCAGGGTCATCGAGACCGTCGAGGGCGTCTCGATGTCGCGCGCGGCCTTGCGGATCGCTCCCACCGCCGCGCCCAGCGAGACGCCCGGCGCGGCGTCGAAGTTCACCGTCGCCGCCGGGAACTGGGCCACGTGGGTCACCTGCAGGGGCGCGGGCTGCTCGCGGATCGTGGCGATGGCCGAGAGCGGCGTGGTGCGCCCGCCGCTGGTCGGGATCTG
>CALGFL010000036.1 GCA_937881145.1 uncultured Bordetella sp. | reverse complement strand
CTGGCGGCGGCGCTGTCGGTGGTGGTGCTGGGCGACGAGAGCGGTTATCTCACCGGCGAGCATCAGCAGATGAAGATCGCGGCCATGGAATCGATGTGGGAAACCGAACCCGCGCCGGCCAGCTTCAATCTGTTGGCCTGGCCCGACCAGGCCGAGCACAAGAACGATTTTTCGATCCGCATTCCCTATGTGATGGGTTTGATCGGCACGCGTTCGATTACCCAGCCGCTGCTGGGCATCAACGATCTGGTCAAGCGCGCCGAGGTGCGCATCCGCTCGGGGGTCGCGGCCTATGAAGAATTGCAGCGCATCCGCGCCAACCCCAAGGACGAGGCCGCGCGCAAGGCGTTCGCGGGCGATTGGCACGACCTGGGCTACGGTCTTCTGGTCAAGCGCTACCAGCCCGATCTATCCAAAGTGACCGACGCGCAGATCACGCAGGCGGCGTGGGACACCGTGCCCACGGTGACCCCTATCTTCATCCTGTTCCGCGTGATGGTGGGCGTGGGCATGTATTTGATTCTGTTCTTCGCGACGGCGTTCTGGTTCGCGTCCAAGGACAGGTTGTCGCACTCGCCGCGCCTGTTGAAGATCGCATTGTGGAGCCTGCCGCTGCCCTGGATCGCCATTGAATCGGGCTGGTTCGTGGCCGAGTCCGGCCGCCAGCCCTGGGTGATCGAGGGCGTGCTGCCGACCTATTACGCGGCATCCGGGCTGTCGCTGCTCGACGTGGCCATTACCTTGAGCATCTTCATCGTGCTCTATACGGTGCTGTTCATCGTCGGCGTCAAGGTCATGCTGCACGCCATCCAGGCCGGCCCCAAGGACGACGGCGCGCCGGCGCCGGCGCCGGCCGGCCAGGGCATGGGTTCCGTCCGCGCGGCGCTGGACGCCTGAACAACGGGAGATCGAAGATGGAAAACCTGATTCCCCTCGACTACGCGACTTTGCGTGTCATCTGGTGGGCGCTGCTGGGCGCCTTGTTGATCGGCTTCGCGGTCATGGACGGCTTCGACGCCGGCGTCGCGGCGCTGCTGCCGCTGGTAGGCAAGACCGATACCGAGCGGCGTGTGGTCATCAACGTGGTGGGCCCTGTATGGGAAGGCAACCAGGTATGGCTGATTACCGCGGGCGGCGCCATTTTTGCCGCCTGGCCGATGCTGTACGCGGCCTCGTTCTCGGGCCTGTACCTGGCCATGATGCTGATCCTGTTCGCGCTGATCCTGCGTCCGCTGGGCTTCAAATACCGCAGCAAGTTCGAAGGCACGGCCTGGCGCAATGTCTGGGATGGCGTGCTGTGCTTCTCGGGCGTGGTGATCGCGCTGGTGTGCGGCGTGGCCATGGGCAACGTCATCCTGGGCTTGCCGCACGGCCTGGACCCCGGCACGCTGCGGCCGGTCTACACCGGCGCGTTCTATCAACTCTTTACGCCGTTCGCGCTGCTCGCGGGCGTGCTGAGCGTGGCCTTGCTGGTCATGCACGGCGCGGTGCTGCTGGCCTGGCGCACCGAAGATCCCATCGCCGGCCGCGCGCGCGGCTGGGCGCGGCTGGCGGCGCTGCTGGCCGTCGTGCTCTTCGTGCTGGGCGGCTTCTGGGTGGCTTACGGGCTGAACGGCCAGGTCGCGAGTGGCTTCGACATGAGCGGGCCGTCCAATCCGCTGGCCAAGACCGTGACGCTGCACGTCGGCGCGTGGATGAACAACTTCCACACATGGCCTTGGATGTGGATCGCGCCCATCCTGGGCGTGGCGGGCGCGCTGCTGGTGCTGCTGGCGCCGGGCGCCGGCGCGCTGTCCTTCATCGCATCGGCCGCGTCGATCGCGGGCGTCATCCTCACGACGGGCTTCGCGCTCTTTCCCTTCCTGCTGCCTTCGTCGTCGCAGCCGGCGGCCGGTCTGACGATATGGGATGCCTCATCGAGCCGCATGACGCTGTGGATCATGCTGATTGCGGTGGCGGTCTTTCTGCCCGTCATCACGCTCTACACCGCCTGGGTGTATCGCGTCATGCGCGGCAAGGTCACGCATGAATCGGTGGGCGGCTCGCCCAACTCGTATTGATCCGGAGGTTTTAACCATGTGGTATTTCTCGTGGATATTGGGTTTGGGCCTGGCTTGCGCCTTCGGCATTCTCAACGCGATGTGGTTCGAGCTGCGCGAAGCGCAGCGGCAAGAGTCGGCCGCGCAGGATCGGTGAGCGCCGTCTCGAGCATCGAGCACGCGCCGCAGTCGGCCTCCAAGGCCCAATCCGCCTGGCTATCGGGCCAGGCGAAGCTGGCGCGCGCGCCGCTTGCCGTGGCGGGGGCGGCGCCCTTGCTTGCAGGGGCTTTGCTGGCGCTGCAAGCCTGGCTGCTGGCCGGTGTGCTGGATGCCGCGTTGGCTCACGGCGCGGGCCGCGATCAGCTGCTGCGGCCCATCGCCGCCATCGGGTTTTTGATTCTGCTGCGCGCGGCCTTGGCCTGGCTGGCCGAGCGCGCCGGCGCGAAGGCCGCAGAGACCATCAAGCACCGGATCAGGCTGGCGCTGTTCGAGCGCCTGTTGCGGGCCGGTCCGCAATGGTCGCGGGAACAGATTTCGGGCCAACTGGCCAGCGCGCTGGTCGAGCAGACCGAGGCATTGGAAGGATTCTTTGCCAAATACCTGCCCGCCGTGGGCGCCGCCGGCGTGCTGCCCGTGGTCTTCTCGGCGCTGGTGCTGCCGCAGAGCATCGTGGCGGGACTGCTGCTGCTCATTACGGCGCCGCTGATTCCGGTCTTCATGGCCTTGGTGGGGTGGGGGGCCGAAGCGGCCAGCCGTCGCCACGCGCGTTCCATCGCCAGGCTGTCGGGGTTTTTCGCCGACAGGCTGCGCGGCTTATCCACGCTCAAGCTATATGGCCGGGCCGATGACGCGGCCGCGGACGTGGCGCAAGCCAGCGAGGCCTTGCGCGCACGCACGCTGACGGTATTGCGCGTGGCCTTTCTGTCGTCGGCCGTGCTCGAGTTCTTCGCCGCGCTGGGCGTGGCGGGCGTGGCGGTGTACATCGGCCTGCGTTACCTGGGCATGCTGGGCACACCCGATCCGGGCTTCGGCTTGAAGGCGGGCTTCTTTTGCCTGCTGATGGCGCCCGAGGTCTATGCGCCCCTGCGCCAGTTCGCCGCGCATTATCACGATCGCGCCGCCGCGCGCGCGGCCGTCGCCGAGATCGATCGCCTGTTCGACGGCCTGCCCGGGACGGCCAAACCGATGTTCGATGCCGCGCAAGAAGCGATTGCCGCGAGCCCGGCAGAGGCGTTGAGCCTGGCGGTGCGAGCGTTGACCGTGCAAGCGCCAGGCCGTTCCCAAGCCGCGCTGCGCGATGCGGAAC
>CALGFL010000035.1 GCA_937881145.1 uncultured Bordetella sp. | reverse complement strand
CCTTCCCCCCGAGGGGGAGCGATGAGCACTTGAGGCGGCTCGGCGTGCTCATCATTTATTACCCACGATCTTCGCCATCCCCTCCAACGCCTGCGCGAGCGTGGTGTGCTCTTCGGTGCGTTGCTTGAGGAAGGTGTTGATGGAATCGATCTTGTCGATGGCTTCGTCGGTGACGGCGTCGCCGCCGCGCTTGTACTCGCCGATTTTCACCAGCAGTTCGACTTCCTGGTACTTGGCCATGAGCTCGCGGATGCGGCCGGACAGCTTTTTGTGTTCGGGCGTGATGACCGCGTTCATGACGCGACTGGCCGAGGCCAGCACGTCGATGGCTGGGTAATGATTGGCCGACGCCAGCCTGCGCGACAGCACGATGTGGCCGTCCAGGATCGAGCGCGTTTCGTCGGCGATGGGCTCGGTCATGTCGTCGCCTTCGACCAGCACCGTGTACAGCGCCGTGATGGAGCCGTGCTGGTTCATGCCCACCCGCTCCATCAGTTTGGGCAAGGTGGCGAAGACAGAAGGCGGATAGCCGCGCCGCGTGGGCGGTTCGCCCGCGGCCAGGCCGATCTCGCGCTGCGCCCGCGCAAAGCGCGTGACCGAGTCCATGAGAAACAGCACGCGCTTGCCCTGGTCGCGGAAATACTCGGCGATGGCGGTGGCCACATAAGCGGCCTTGGCGCGCTCCATCGACGATTTGTCGCTGGTGGCGCAGACGATCACACTCTTTCTGCGACCGTCGGGGCCGAGTTCGTGCTCGAGGAATTCGCGCACTTCGCGGCCGCGTTCGCCGATCAGGGCCACCACGGTCACATCCACGTCGGCGCCCTTGACCAGCATGCCCATCAGCGTGGATTTGCCGCCGCCGGCCGCGGCGAAGATGCCCATGCGCTGGCCTTCGCCGCAGGTGAGCACGCCGTCGAGCGCGCGCACGCCCAACTCCAGCGGATCCGTGATGATGCGGCGGGTGAGCGGGTCGGGCGCCTCGGCGAACACCGGGTAGAACTTGCTGGCCTCGATCGGGCCGTTCTCCTGTTCGTCCAGCGGCCGGCCCAGCCCGTCGAGCACGCGGCCCAGCAGGCCGTCACCCACGGGCACCATGTGCGCGCGCCCGGTGGGGATGACCTCGGTGGCCGAGGAAATACCGTACATATCGCCGATGGGGGTGAGCAGCGCGGCATCGCGCGCGAACCCCACCACCTCGCCCTTCATCTCGAAATCTTCGCCGGGATTGCGCAGAATGCAGACCTCGCCCACCTTCACGGTGGGCACCACGGCCTTGATGATGGTGCCGATGACCTGCGTGACCCGGCCCTTGATGCGCAGCGTGGGCGTGTCCTGCAGCGCGACTTCCATCATTTCGGTGATGTAGTCGAACTGCTTGACGCGCGGCGGCGGGGTCTCGATATCCATTACACGCGGCTACCCAGGGTACGCTGGAAAGCGCCACGCAGCGCCTCGATCTGCCCTTCGAGGCTGGCCTCGACCATGCCGATCTCGCTCTCCAGGATGCAGGCGCCATGCGCCAGCCGGCCGTCGGCCAGCAGATCGAGATAGCCCACGCCCGGATAGGCGGCCAGGATGTCGTTGATGCGGCTGCGCACGGTTTCCAGGTCATTCGGATTCAGGCGCAGCGTCATGTGCTTTTGATTGCGCACCACGGCCAGGGCGTTGCGCACCACGACCATGACTTTTTCCTCGTCGTCGAAACCGTCGACCACCTTGCGCACCGAGGCCATCACCAGGTCGACCATTTCGTTTTCGACGCCGGCGAAATACTCGACCGTGCGGCCCACGGTCTCGATCATTTTTTCGGCTTGATCGATCAGAGCTTGCTGCTTGCCGTCGGCGTAGCCGCGCTTGCGCTCGGCCTCGAAAGCCTCTTGCGCGCCCGCCAGAATCGCCCGGGCCTGTGCGTGAGCGTTGTCGAGCAGCGCCTGGGCCTGGACCAGGACGGCATGGTCGTCGCCGCGCAGAACCCGGGCGGCGGGGTCGAGGCTGGCCGCCAGGCGGCGCGGCGTCAATGCGTCGCGAGGAACGAGGAATGCCATGTCGGTTCGCTGATCTTCAAGACGCCCAAGGCCAGGTCCAACGCCTGGGCCGGTGAACAGGGGGATGTTTCGGCCGGGCCGGCCGCAAGCCGCAGCTCGGCCCGCAGGGCCAGTTCGGGGCCGGCGCCGCGCAGGGCTTGGAGCATCACGGCACGGCCCAGGCTGTCCACGCCTTGCGCGTCCAGCGCATCGCCGGCCTTGACGCCTGCAGGCAGAACGGTATTTGACTGCCGCGCGAAATCGAGCGCATTGTGGCCCAGCCCTTCGAGCAGGCGGCGCACCTGCTCGCCCGCGATCACGCGGCGCAGGCGCGGCGCGCAGAGCGTAGCGCCGAGCAGGCGCGCGCAGCGGGCCAGGCGATCGCCCGGCAGCAAGGCCAGGGCCAATTCGGGATGCGAACAGTCGCGCACGGGGCTGTCCTGCAGACCCAGCTTGCGCAAAATGACCTGCGACCAATGCCGGTGCCAGGCCGGCGCGAGCGCGGCCGGCACCGGTTCGACGGGCGCGCCGTATTCGGCGTAGCGGGTGGGATGCAGGGTGCGGCTGGGCAGCAGATTGAACTCGACCAGCCGCGCGCCGAACAGCGCTCGCGCGTCCATCATGAGGCCTGGCCTCCGGCGGACGGTTCGCGGCGCGAGCGCGGGGCATCCTGCAGCACATAGCGCCACAGCACGTAGCCCAGGCCCGCGGCCAACAGCAGGATCAGCAGAACCAGCAGGCCCAGCGTCACGCCCAGGCCCATGGCCGAACCGCTGTCGACCCGAAAGCCCAGCACCGACGACAGGGCCGGCGCATTGTTCGCCCCCACGCCAGGCAGCGGCTGGGCCGCCACCATGATGATGGAAACGCGGTCTTCGGTCAGCCCGGGAATGGCGTGCGTCACCAAGCGGCGCACCTGGGGCCTGAGCGCATCGAGATTGATGCCCGCCTGATGCTTGATGAAGACCGCCGCGGTCGAGGGCGTGGCGGCTTCGCCCACGCCGCCGCGTTCGGGCAGCACCACGTGCACCCGCGCGGCCAGCACGCCGTCGATCTGCGACAAGGTGTTCTCCAGCTCTTGCGACAGCGCGTAGATGTAGCGCGCGCGCTCCTCGACCGGCGAAGACACCAGCCCTTCTTTCTTGAAGATCTGGCCCATGCCGTCGAACTGCTCGTGCGGCAGGCCGCGCGAACGCAGGATGTTCAAGGCGCGGGCCACCTGCCCGCTCTCGACCGAAATGGAAATGCCGTCCTTGAGCGTGGTCTTCTCGGCATGTATGCCGGAATCGAGCAGGACCGACAACAACTGATTGGCCTCGGTTTGCGTGGTGCCCGCAAACAAGGTCACGTTCGAGCCGGAGGCGGCGAGCAAGGCGAACAGACCGGCGGCCAGGGCCAGGCGCAGGCAACGCAAGAGTGAAGCGCACGTGTCGTACATCAAGACATCCTGACCAGCGTATCGATATTGGAAGTCGCCTTTGACACGGTCTTGCTGACCAGGTCGTATTGCACCTCGGCCTGCACGATCTGAGCCTGTACCTGCAGCAGGTCGCCGACCGAAGGCCTGGTGGCCACGCGATCGATACTGCCTGCCAGGGTTTGCCATTGCTGCGAAACCTGCGCGGCCGACGATTGCAGGCCGGCGAGGATCTGGCTGCCCAGCGAACCCTGGCTCTGGTCGGACGGCTGCGCCGCGAACGCCTGCTGCAGCGTCGACTGCGTGTCTGTCTGCATCGCCTGGGTCGCATCGGGCGCGTTCATCATGGCGTTGAAGCGCTCGGTCACCAGCGCCGAGGGAGCAGCCGGCGTCGCGGGTGCCGCGGCGGTCGGCGGCATGGCGGCGGCAAGCAAGGCCTGGGTAGCAGCGGCTATTTCCATGATCCCCTCGTCTACTGATTGATAGCAATTGTTTCAAGTCTGGCAGGCATTCTAGCTTCCTCTTCTTCCAGTCCCAACAGGCGCCGCGCCATGCGCGCGCCCTCGCCGGGCATGGCGGCGGCCTCGGTCAGCACCTTGCGGCTTTCCGCCGACCGCCCCACCAGCTGCAGGGCCATCCCGCGCCAGGCATGCAGGACGGCGTGTTCCTGCGGGTCGCCGACTTGGGCGTCCTCGAGCAGGCGCACTGCCTCGCCGGTGCGGCCCGCAGCCAGGCGCGCCAGGACCAATCCTACGTAGGGGTAGGCCCGGTCCGGCCGCACCCGGCGCAGGGCGCCGAATATCGCATCGGCACGCGCCACGTCGCCCGCCTCGGCGGCCAGCATGCCGATCTCGGTGAGCAGGCGCGCGTCTTGCGCATCAAGCACGAAAGCCGTTCCTTGCGGAACGGCCGGTCCTTCTTCAACGCCCGATGCCTGGGCGACTGCTGCTGCCTGCATGATGGATACGCGGCGCTCCCGGCGTTCAGGCGTTTTCGCGCTGCGCCAAGTCCATCAGAACTTCGGCGCGCGGCGTCCATTCGTCGTACTTGCCGTCCGATTCCGCGATGAAGCGCTGCACCCGGCCCAGTTCCTCGCGCGCATCGGCGCGGTCACCTTGCATCAGCTGGCACTCGGCCACCCGCAAGGCCAGCTCGGGGCCGCCCGGAAACAGCACGTCGGCCATCGAATAGATGTGAATGGCTTCGGCATAGCGTTGGCAGCGCTGCAGGCACAGGGCCAGCCCCAGCAGGTAATGTTTGCGGGTCGGGCCGTA
>CALGFL010000034.1 GCA_937881145.1 uncultured Bordetella sp. | reverse complement strand
GACCATCAGCACGCCGACGGCCGCGGGGAAATAGCCCGGCCCCATCTGCGACAGGCTGCCGATGTGATATCCCGTGGCGGCATAGACGGTGGATAGACCTATCGCCGCGATCAAGGCCCCTCCGAAGTAGTCTTTTTTGAACTTCGCTTGCTGCATAAAGTCTCCTCGCGACAACTCGCGGGTGGTGGTTTTTGCTCTATCCGAATCCGATCCAGGTCGGCGTCCTGTCCGGATTGGCATGCCAGGGTACGGACTAAAGCTTCCTATTTTCTTTCAAACCAGTGAATTTTTTCTGAAAATAAGGAAAATCCCTTAGCAATACTGTCGTTTTTCTGACTATTTTCTGTCTTGCGTTCGGCGTCGTTTTCTGGCGGTCGTGGCAGCCACAGTACTGCGGACAAACCCCGGCCGCCCGTCGCATTAGCCTCGCCGTCGCGCAGATCGATCTCGCCCCGGTTGCATCGGGCATAGGCCCGCGCAATCGACAAACCCAGGCCGGAGCCGTCCGCAGTGCCCAGGCGCCCCGCCCGCGCGAACCGCTGGAACACCCGTTCGCGCTGGTGCTCTGGAATGCCCGGCCCGTTGTCGACGACGGCCACTTCATAGCGTTCGCGCCCCTCGACAAGCGCGACCGTGATGCGGGCGCCTGCCGGAGAGTAAAGGATGGCGTTGTGAATCAGGTTGGCGAGGATTTCGCGCAGCTCGATCTCGCCCGCGATCACCGGCGCGGCGCCGCCCCCGGCGCGGGCGTCGACCCAGCCCAGGTCCTGGTCTTTTTCGCGCGCCAAGGGCAGATACTGCATGACCGCCTCCCGGCAGACCCGGGCCAGATCGACGACCTCGCGCTGCACGGCCTCGGCCTGGCTGGCATGCGCCAGGGAAAGCAATTGCTCGGTCAGACGCCGGCTGCGACCCAATTGCTCGACGATGGCCTGCAAGGCTTCGCGCGCGCGGGCCGGATCCGCCTCGCGCAGGGCATATTGCGCCTGGGTAGAGAGAATGGCCAGGGGTGTACGCAGTTGATGCGAGGCATCGGCCAGGAACTGCGCCCTCTCCTCGAGCATTTGCCGATGCCGGCCCAGATGCAGGTTGATTGCCTGCACCAGCGGCACCACTTCGCTGGGCACGCCGCGATCATCGAGCGATGTCAGATCGTCAGGGCTGCGAGCCGTGACCTCGCGGCTCAGCCGCCGCAATGGGCGCAAGGCCCAGTGCGCGCACAGCCATAGCAACAGGCTTCCCAGCAGCAGCATGGCCAGATCGCGCCAGACCTCCTTGCCGCGCGCGCGCAATTCGATACCCGAGCGCCAGACGGCATTTTCGGTCACCACCACCAGAGCCTCGCGGCTGACCGGGCCGCGCCGGACGACGCGTAGCACAGCCACGGCGTGCACAGGCACACCACGATAGACTGTATCGAAGAACACCTCCCCGTTTTCCGTGGTGGGCCAGGACGGCGGGTGCGGAAGATCGGCCGTCCCAGCCAGGATGCGCTCCCGCGTGGAGAAGGCTCCCGCGCCGATGGGCTCGATCTCTTCGATGAGGAAGTGGCGATGCAGCCGGGCCTGCGTGCGCTCGAGGAACTGCGCGTGGAGCGACGACTCGACTTGCAGCCCGCCGCTTTCATCGAGCAGCAGACCGCTGCTCAGCATGCGGGCCGACGCAAGCAGCGACGTGTCGTAGGCCGTATTGGTGGTGTCGGAGAGCGTGCGGTAATCATTGATGCTGTCCAGCGTCAGCAGCACCGCGATCATAGGCAGCAGCAAAAGCAAAAGCAGCGAACGGATGCCGAACCGCGGTCTGCCTCGCCAACGCGCGATAGACGCCATTACGCTTGGACGGGCGTGCGCGCCAGGCTTTCGAGCATATAGCCCAGTCCGCGCACCGTGACGACATGCACGTCGCTGCCGGCCAGTTTCTTGCGCAGGCGATGCAGCACCACCTCGATGGCGTCGAGGTTGGCATCGCTGTCGTGCGTGAATACCTTGCCGAACAACTGGGTCTTGTCGACCGGATAGCCGCTGCGCGCAAGCAGGGCCGCCAGCGTCGCGTGCTCGCGCGGGGTAAGAAAGAGCAGCGAACCGTCGAGCATGAAGACGCGGTTCTCGCCGTCGTAGGACAGCGAGCCGCATTGCAGGCGGGGATACTGGCGGCCGCGACTGCGGCGCACCAGGGCCGTGATGCGGGCTTCGAGCTCCTCCAGAGCAAACGGCTTGGTGAGAAAATCGTCCGCGCCCAGATGGAGGCCGCGCACGCGATCCTGCAGTCCGCCTTGGGCGGTGAGCACCAGGACGGGCGTGCGGTCGTCGCGGTCGCGCATTTCGCGCAGCAGTGTCATGCCGTGCTTGTCGGGCAGGCGCAGATCGAGCACGACGGCGTCGTATTCATTGGCCGCCATCAGGGCTTCGGCCGTGCACGCGTCGGGCGCGTGGTCGGGCAGGAAGCCGCCCTGGGCCAGCGCGCGGATGAGCCACGCGGCCATGTCCTGCTCGTCTTCAACCAGCAATATGCGCATGGTCGTCCGCGGAAGTGGAAGTCGGGTCGATGGACTCTACCGGACGCGCGCCGTGGACGCGCTGTCGCAGATAGCGGGTTTCGTGATGACGGCGAAAAAGAATGGCCGACAGCTCGTTCAGGGCCCGGGTATAGACGTCGCGCTTGAACTCGATGACGGCATCGAGCGGCACCCAGTACTGGCTCCAGCGCCAGGCGTCGAATTCGGGGTGCGACGAGGCGCGCAGGCAGACGTCGCAATCGCGGCCGACCAGGCGCAGCAGGAACCAGATCTGCTTCTGGCCTCTGTAATGCCCGCGCCATTCGCGCCGGACGAAATGATCAGGAACCTCATAGCGCAGCCAATCGCGTGTGCGCCCCAGGATGCGGACATGCTCGGGCTTGAGGCCGACTTCCTCGTGGAGCTCGCGATACATGGCCTGCACCGGGCTTTCGCCGTGCTTGATGCCACCCTGCGGAAACTGCCAGGCATGTTCCCGTATGCGCTTGCCCCAGAAAACCTCGTTTTTGCCGTTTACGAGAATGATTCCGACATTGGGGCGGTAGCCTTCGCGGTCGAGCATGGGCCACCCCCAACTGAATTCAATACAATTGCAGTCGATTTTATACGTATATCAACCCCGCCCACCTCCCTATGCGCGCCTCCCGATACCACCTGAATACCCTTAAAGAAGCCCCCGCCGAAGCGGAGGTCGCCAGCCACCAGCTGATGACCCGGGCAGGGATGATCCGCAAGCTCGCGGGCGGGGTTTACACCTACATGCCCCTGGGTCTGCGCGTCATCCGCAAGATCGAGAACATCGTGCGCGAAGAGATGAACGCCGCCGGCGCCATCGAGTTGCTGATGCCCATGGTGCAGCCGGCCGAGCTCTGGCAGGAATCGGGCCGCTGGGTGGAATACGGCCCCGAGCTGCTGCGCTTGAAGGACCGCCACGAACGCGATTTCGTGCTGCAGCCCACCTCGGAAGAAGTCATTACCGACATCGCCCGCAACGAGATCCACAGCTACCGCCAGCTGCCGCTGAACTTCTATCACATCCAGACCAAGTTCCGGGACGAGCGCCGCCCCCGCTTCGGCCTGATGCGCGGCCGCGAGTTCACCATGAAGGACGCGTACTCCTTCGACCGCGACGAAGCGGGCGCGCAGCGCAGCTACGACATCATGTACCAGGCCTATATGCGCATCTTCCAGCGCCTGGGCCTGCAGTTTCGCGCCGTGGCGGCCGACACCGGCTCGATCGGCGGCACGCGCAGCCACGAGTTCCAGGTGATCGCCGACACCGGCGAAGACCTGCTGGTCTACAATCCCGATTCCGACTACGCCGCCAACATCGAACTGGCTGAGGCGGTGAGCCTGCTGTCCGAGCGCGCCGCCCCCGGCGAACCCCTGGCTGCGGTACCCACGCCCGGCGCGGCCAAGTGCGAGGCCGTGGCCGAACTGCTGAACCTGCCCCTGGCGCGCACCGTCAAGTCCATCGTGCTGGCGACCGACCGCGAAGACGGCACGGCTCAGGTCTGGCTGCTTCTCCTGCGCGGCGACCATGAACTGAACGAAATCAAAGCCGGCAAGCTCGAAGGGCTGGCGG
>CALGFL010000033.1 GCA_937881145.1 uncultured Bordetella sp. | reverse complement strand
CCTGCATCGTCACGCCGATCAGCTGCTCGGCCATTTCCATCGCGATCTTGTTGTGCGAGATGAACAGGAACTGCGTGCCCTTGGACATCTCGCTGACCAGCTTGGCGTAACGCTCGGTGTTGGCGTCGTCCAGCGGTGCGTCCACCTCGTCGAGCAGGCAGAACGGCGCCGGGTTCAGCAGGAAGATCGCGAACACCAGCGCAATCGCGGTCAGCGCCTTTTCGCCACCCGACAGCAGGTGAATGGTCTGGTTCTTCTTGCCCGGCGGCTGCGCCATCACCTGCACGCCGGCGTCGAGGATCTCGTCGCCGGTCATCGAGAGCTTGGCTTCGCCGCCGCCGAACAGGCGCGGGAACAGTTCGCCGAAATGACCGTTGACGGTGTCGAAGGTCTGTTGCAGCAATTCGCGCGTTTCGCGGTCGATCTTGCGGATGGCGTCTTCCAGCGTATCGATGGCCGTGTTCAGGTCGGTCTGCTGCGCGTCGAGAAAGTTCTTGCGTTCGCGCGAGCTGGTCAGCTCGTCGAGTGCAGCCAGGTTCACCGGACCCAGCGCGTCGATCTGGCGCGAGATGCGCCCCACTTCGGACTGCAGCCAGCTGGCGCGACGCCACTCGTCGGGCATGGCGGCCAGTTCCTGGCCCAGCGTCTCGCGGTCGACCTCGCGGTTGTTGAGCTGTTCGGTGAACTGTTCTTCGGCCAGACGGGCGGCCTGCTCTTCGAGCTGCAGTTCGGTGATGCGGGCGCGCAGCGGTTCGAGCGCCCGTTCTTGCTGCATGCGCTCTTCGTCGGCGCCGCGCAGCAGCGCGGAAAGATTGTCGAGTTCCTGGCGCGCCAGGGCCAGCGCTTCTTCGCGCTCGGCGCGGATTTCCAGGGCTTCCTGCAATCCGGCCTGCGAAGCCGAGGCGTCGAGCTCGGCCAGGTCGCGCTGCAGGTGTTCCAGCTCGGCCTGGCCCCGCTGGCTCTGGTCGGCGGCCAGCTGCATATTGCGCTTGAGGTCGTCGATGCGCGCCTGGATGCCGCGCGCGGCGAATTCGGTTTCCTGCGCGGCCCGTTCCAGCTCGCGCAGACGCGCGCGAGCGGCCTCGGCCTGCGCGGCCAGGTCTTCGCCCGAAATCTCTGCATCGGCAAAGCGCGATTGATGCTCGGCGAGTTCGCCGTCCAGCGCTTCGAAGCGCGCCTCGGCGTCTTCGCGCGTGGCGCGCAGGTCTTCTTCCTGCGCTGCGATCTCGGCCAGGTCTTCGTTCAGGCGCGCGGTGCGCTCGTCCGATTGCTCGGCCTGCTGCTGCAGGCGCGAGTGCTCGAGCTGGATGTCGTGCACGCGGCGCGTGATCTCGGCCACCCGCGTGCGGGCCGGGCCGACGGCCTGCGAAGCCTGCTGCCAGGCGCCTTCGGCCTGCACGGCCGCGGCGCGGGCCTGATCGGCGATGAGCTGCTGCGCCTTGATCTCGCGCTGCAGGTTTTCGATTTCCTGCTGGCGCGCCAGCAGGCCTGCCTGCTCGGAATCGGGCGCATAGAAACGCACGCTGTGGGCATCGACCAGATGGCCGGCCTTGACCACCAGCGCCGCACCCGCGGGCAGCGTGGCGCGCGCGGCCAGGGCCTGGGCCAGGTCGCTGCTGATGTAGACGTTGCGCAGCCAGTCGTTGAGCAGCGCACGCAGATCGGGATCGTTGATGCGCAGCAAGCCGGCCAGGGGCGCGAGGCCCGCCGGCGCCGCGGGCGCCGGCGCCGCGGGCGGTGTTTGATAGAAGGCCAGACGCGCGGGCGGCGCGTCTTCGGCAAAGGCGCGCGCCCAGTCCAGGCTGCGCACTTCCAGTGCCGCCATGCGCTCTCGCAGCACGGCCTCGATGGCGGTTTCCCAGCCCGGCTCGACGTGCAGCTTCTGCCACAGGCGCGACAGGCCGGCCAGTTCGTGCCTGGCCAGCCAGGGTTCGAGCGCGCCCTGCTTCTGCACGTCTTCCTGCAGTTTGAGCAGTGCGGCCAGGCGGGCTTCCAGACGGGCCAGTCCCTCGGCATCGCGCCGCATCGCTTCTTGCGCGCGGCTGCGTTCGGCGTCGGCTTCGGGCAGGCGCGCTTCGAGCGCTGCAAGCTCGTGCTGCGCCTGCGTCAGTTGATCTTCGCCGGCGACGCGGTCGCCGGCCAGTTGTTCCAGGCGAGCCGCGTCGGGTGCGTCGATCTCGCGCAGCTCTTGCTGCAGGCGTTCGCGGCGCTGCTCCAGGGCCTGCAGCTGGCGGTCGGCGTCGCGCTGGGTCTGTGCGGCCAGGGCCAGGTTCTGCTCGACCTTGGACAGGGCTACGCGCATCTCGTCGCGGCCCGAAGCGGCCTCGCGCACCCGCGCCTCGACCGAAGGCAGGTCGGCCTGCGCCGCTTCGGCCTGCAGGCGGGCTTGCTCGGTCTTGGCGTGGCCTTCGGCCAGGTCTTCCTCCGACACCGCGATCTGTTCGATGCAGTGTTCACGCTGCGCCGTCCATTCGGCGATCTGGGCATTGAGCTGGTCGCGGCGGCCCTGCAGGCGGTTGCGCGAATCGATCACGTGGCGGATCTCGGCTTCGAGCGTGCCGACTTGCGCATTGGCTTCGTACAGCTTGCCCTGCGCGGCGTGCAAAGCGTCGCTGGCGGCGTAATGCGCCTGGCGGCGCGATTCCAGCGCGGCCTCGCCGGCGCGCAGCGCGGCAATGGCCGATTCCAGATTGTTCTGCGCCTGGATCATCTCCTGGCTCTTTTTCTCGCGTTCGCCGCGCGCGCCGCTTTCCTTCAGGAACCACAGGGCGAACTGCTTTTTCTCGCCGTCGGCCTGCAGGTCGCGGTATTGCTGCGCCACCTCGGCCTGGGATTCGAGCTTTTCGAGCTGGCTGCCCAGTTCGCGCAGAATGTCTTCTACGCGGGTCAGGTTTTCGCGCGTGTCGGACAGGCGGTTCTCGGTTTCGCGACGGCGCTCTTTGTAGCGCGACACGCCGGCGGCCTCTTCGAGAAAGACCCGCAGCTCTTCGGGCTTGGCCTCGATCAGGCGGTTGATCATGCCCTGGCCGATGATGGCGTAGCCGCGCGCGCCCAGGCCGGTACCCAGGAAGATGTCGTGGATGTCGCGCCGGCGCACCTGCTGGTTGTTGACGAAGTAGCTGCTGGTGCCGTCGCGCGTGAGCACGCGGCGCACGGCGATCTCGGCATAGGTGCTCCATTGCCCGGCCGCGCGGCCTTCGCTGTTGTCGAATACCATTTCGACCGAGGCGCGCGCCGCCGGCTTGCGGTTGCCCGAGCCGTTGAAGATCACGTCCTGCATGGATTCGCCGCGCAGTTCCGAGGCCTTGGCCTCGCCCAGCACCCAGCGCACCGCGTCGATGATGTTGGACTTGCCGCAACCGTTGGGCCCGACCACGCCGACCATCTGGCTGGGCACGGGAATGACGGTGGGATCGACGAAGGACTTGAAGCCGGCGAGTTTGAGCTGGGTGAGTCGCACTTTTTGGAAAACGCAATGGGTGTGATCGACCGGAGAACCGCGCGGGACGGCTGCACGGCGCGGATACGAAACCGGCCCTCTGGGTGCACAACCCGGGGCCGGTATGCTGCGTGCCTATGATACCGCAGGCTAGGGGCTATACTCGCTCACACTTTTTTGCATTACTTGCACGATTCGGCCTGGCTACGAACCCGGACGATCGCAGGCGGGGACAAACGATTTGAAACGTGGGTTTTATCTGGTCATGGCCGCCCAGGCCTTTTCATCCCTGGCGGACAACGCGCTATTCATCGCCGCCATTGCCCTGATCATCGAGCTGCAGGGGCCGGGCTGGATGGCGCCGTTCATGAAATGGTCCTTCGCCCTGGCCTACGTTCTGCTGGCCGCCTTCGTGGGCGCCTTCGCCGACTCCTTTCCCAAGGGCCGGGTCATGTTCCTGACCAACGCGCTCAAGGTCTGCGGCTGCCTGCTCATGTTCTGCTACGCCAGTCTGGGTCTGCCGCATGCGCACCAGCCTTACCTGGTCTGCCTGGCCTACGCGCTGGTGGGTGTGGGCGCGGCGGCCTACTCGCCCGCCAAGTACGGCATCGTCACCGATATGCTGCCGCCCGAACTGCTGGTCAAGGGCAATAGCTGGATCGAAGGCCTGACCGTGCTGTCCATCATCATCGGCACCATGCTGGGCGGGCTGCTGATTTCGCCGCACGTCTCCAATCTGCTGCTGCACCATTCCGTTTTCCGCAAGGTGGTGCATACGCCCGCCGAAGGCGCCATCCTGGCGATCGCCGTCGTGTATCTGGTGGCCGCCCTGTGCAACCTGCTGATCCCCCAGACCCACGTGCGCTACCCGCGCCAGCAGAAGAACCCCGTCAAGCTGATCCGCGCGTTCAGCGGCTATGTGCGGGTGCTGTGGAAGGACAAGCTCGGGCAGATCTCGCTAGCGGTGACCACATTGTTCTGGGGCGCCGGCGTCACGCTGCAGCTCATCGTCATCGAATGGGGCAAGCGCCACCTGGGCTATCGCCTCGATCAGGCTTCCATCCTCATGGGGGTGGCCGCGGCCGGCACCATCGTGGGTGCCATCCTGGCCGGACGCATTCCTTTGTCGCGCACGCTATGCGTGCTGCCTGTCGGCGCGCTGATGGGGCTAGTGGTGCTGTTCATGCCGCTGGCCTATTCGCCCTGGAGCGTCTATGTGCTGCTGCTGGTCGTGGGCGCTCTGGCCGGATTTTTCGTGGTGCCCATGAACGCGCTGCTGCAGCACCGCGGCCACGTGCTGCTTTCGGCCGGGCATTCGATCGCCGTGCAAAACTTCAACGAGCAGATCAACATCCTGGTCATGGTGGCCGTCTACACGCTGCTGCTGTGGCTCAAGCTGCCGATCAATCTGATCATCGTTCTTTTCGGCTTGATCGTTTTCGTGCTGATGCTGATCTTCATGGCCTGGAGCCGCCGCAACATGAAGGCATGTCCCGAATTGCAGCGCGAAATCGGAATGAGCGGGCATGGGCAGGCGTTGGATCGGCAAGACTGATCGCCCGGCTGCATTGGCCGCCCCGCGCTTCGGCTTGCTCCGGGATTCTCGGCCCACAGGCGCTTAATCGCGCCCGTCAAAGCTTTGCGGCCAGCCTCAGGTCTTGCCAGCTGCGCGCTTTTTCCGACGGGCTGCGCAGCAGGTAAGCAGGGTGATAGCTCACCACCACGGGAATGTCGCGGCCGTCGGCCCTTACAGCGTGAACGCGGCCGCGCAGGCTGCCGATGGTTGCATCGGTATTGAGCAGGGCCTGGGCGGCGAAGCGGCCCAGCACCAGGATGCGTTCGGGCTTGAGCAATTCGATCTGACGCATCAGATAGGGGCTGCACGCCGCGATTTCTTCCGGCGTGGGATTGCGATTGCCCGGCGGCCGGCACTTGATCACATTGGCGATGAACACGTCGTTCTGCCGGCTCATGCCCACGGCCGCCAGCATGGCGTCAAGCAATTGCCCCGAGCGTCCCACGAAAGGCAGGCCCTGGCGGTCTTCCTGTTCGCCCGGCGCCTCGCCCACCACCATCCAGCGCGGCGCGGGCGCCCCCATGCCAAAGACGGCTTTGCGGCGGCTGCGGCACAGCCCGCAGGCCTCGCAGCCGGAGACCATCTCCCGCAGGGTTTCCAGATCGGACCGGGCCACGCGCGCGGCCCGGTCCGGGTCGACCTCGGGCACGTCGTGCGGCGCGGCGGTGGCGGCTGCGGGGACTGCGAGCCGAACGGGTGCCGGCCTGGGTGCGCGAATCTCGGAGCTGGGCGCGCCGGCGCTTGCCGGCCTCGCCAAGACAGCCGGGATTGCGGCCTTCGCTTCGGCCTGCCGCGGCGCGGACGACTCCGCAGACTTGCGCGGCTCGTCCTGCCTCAGCCACGTTTTTTCTATGCCTATCTCGCGCAGCCACAGGCGCTGCAGCGGATTGACGCGAGGCGTCGACCCGGCGGACATCATGCGCTCCCACCCGGCGGCGCGACATCGCGCCGCAGCACCAATGCGTCTTCGCGCCCCCCGGCGGCGGGGTAATACCCTTTGCGCACGCCGATCTGCTGGAACCCCAGCCGCTCATAGAAGCGACGCGCGTTCTCGTTCGACGGCCGCACTTCCAGCACGATGCCTTGCACGCCGCTCTCGACGGCCTGCGTCTGGCACCACTCGATAAGGCGGCGACCGAGGCCATGCCGCTGAAGGTCGCCGGCCACGGCGATCACCAGCAGGTGCGCGACGTCGGGGGCCGGCATCAACACGCAAAAACCCGCCAGCCTGGCGCCCTGCCGCAGCACACAGGCCGGATAGCCCGACTTCAACGCATCCTCGAAATTGCCGCGAGTCCAGGGAAAGGCCTGGACCTGGGCTTCCAATGCCGTCACGGAGTCCAGGTCGTCCCGCATCATGCCCTGTAGAACGAATTGCTCGACCGGCAGCGCGCGGCTGGCGCGCGGATTGCCGCCCAGCCCGCCTAAGCGCTCGGCCGTCGTAAACGCGACTTTGTCGCGCACGTAAAGCGGCGCTGCCTCTTCGGGCGGCAGCGCCTCGCCGCGCAGCCAGCCCTCACGGGCCAGGCGCGCCACCGTGGCGGCGCGCGGCCGGTCCAGAGGCGCCTGCCGCAGTCCTGTCACGGGCATGGCCTCGGGATAGGCCTGCCAGGCATCGCCCGCCAACCGCAGCGACAGTTCGCGGCCGGCTTCCCGCGACCAAACGGCAAGCCGATCCATGGCCCAAGGCAGGACTTCCTCGGCCGCGATCAGCATCGGGGGTTGAAGAACCCGCCAGGCCGGCACGGCGGCCGAAGCAGGTCCCTGCAAGGGTTCCAGCACGGGTTCCAGCACATACGCCGCCAGGTACGCCTCCGCCATGCGGGCATCCAGCGCCACCAGCACCGCCTCGTCCGGCCCTGCCTGGGCATCCTCGGCCACGGCCAGATGGGACACCACCGGCAGGACCGGCACGCCCAGCCCCAGCGCCACCCCCTGGGCCACCCCGCAGGCCACCCGCAGGCCCGTAAAGCCCCCCGGCCCCTGGCCGAAGGCCACGGCATCCAGGTCGGCCGGCGCCAGGCCGGCGCTCGCCAGCAGCTCGCCTGCCATGGGCAGCAGGCGCTCGGCGTGCTCCTGGGCGCCCTCGTGCTCGAGCTGGGCGACCCAGGGCAAGCCGTCGCCGTCGTCGCGCAGCAACGCCACGCCGCAGCGCGACGACGAGGTTTCAAAAGCCAGCAGGTTGAGCGTCATGAAGAAGAATTGTACGTAATCGGCACCCGGAGACACGGGGAGTAGCGGGATTTTCAAAATTCCATGGGGGATATCCAGAATCCGGTGCAATATGTAATATATTGTTATATACGCACACTAACCCGGGCCCATCCCGCTGTTACATTTGCCACCATGA
>CALGFL010000032.1 GCA_937881145.1 uncultured Bordetella sp. | reverse complement strand
GGCTCGTCGGCGGGCCGGCCGCGCTCGAGGCTCTCGCGCGCGTTGGGCTCGATCACGTAATCGACCGCGGGCGGCCCCGGCAGCGGTTCGGGCTCGGCCGGTAGCGTGCGCGGCGCGACCGACGGCAGGTCGTACGCACTTTGAGCGTGATATGGATCGGGGTCGGCCTGCGTTTCGGCGGGCGGCAGTACCGTATCGGCAGCCAGCACCGGCAAGGCCACGCGCGCCTCGGTCGCCAGGCGCCAATGCCGCATGGCGTCCTGTGGGCGATTCAGGCGGTCGTACAGGCGGCCCAGCAAGGCATGGCACTGCGGATCGTCGCGGCGCGACAGGCTGCGCTGCAGATAGCGTTCGGCCTGGCCCCACAGCTGCCCGTTCAGGCACAGCAGGCCCAGGGCCATGAGCAGGCCGGCATCGGCCGGGCGCTGCTGCAGCCAGGTTTCGGCGCGGGCCAGACGGCGCGGCACCTGGTCGGCCTGGCAGTGCGCATAGACCGACACCAGCGTGGGATTGAACTTGTCGCCGATGGCCGCTTCGAGCACGCGGGCGGCCTCGTTGCCTTCGCCGGTCTCGTCCAGCGCCGCCGCGGCGGCCAGGGCGACGTTGGGCAGCATGCGCTCTTCGGACTTGAGCTCTTTCCAGACGCCGCGCCAGCTGCCGTCGCCCATGCCCGAGCGCAGACGCGCCGCGCCCGATTGGTCGATCAGCTGCAGAGCCTCGGCTTTATCGATGGCATGACGGCGCAGCAGGCTGCGTGTCAAGGCGAACACCTGATCGTGATGGTCCAGCGCTTTCTCGGCGCGCAGCAGAAGACGCAGGGTGTGCAAGTGGCGGGCGCCGCCATCCTGTAAAGGCGCCAGCGCATCGAGCGCCTTCTGGGCCTGCCCCTGCGCGAGCAGCAGGTCGGCCGTCACCGAGGCCACGGCTTCCTGCAGCGGCGCATCGGCGCCGGCGCCGGCCTGCGCCGCTTCGAGCATCTGGTCGCGCCGGGCATATTCGCCCATCTGATGCGCCGCGCGGGCGGCAGATAGCGCGGCCAGCACCCGGCGGGTGACCGAACGGGTCTGACTGTGCAGTTTGATGAAACCTTTCTCGGCCTGCGCATAGCGACCTTCGAGAAGGCCGATCCAGCCCTGCTCGACCAGTTCCTGATCACGGGCCTGGGCACGGCGGCCGCTCCACGCCCGCATGCGGTCGGGAATGGCCAGCAGCCAACCCAGAAGACGCAGCACCACGTACAGCACCACGAACAGAGCCACCAGCGACAGCAGCGCCATCGTGAGCGACATCTCGACGCGCCAGGGCGAGATCATCAACAGCACGTTGCCGGGATGCTGGCGCAACACCACGGCTACGCAAACCGCGACGACGACCAGCAGCAGGGTCCAAAGCCAGGTACGCATGCGTCAGTCCTGTCCGTTCTTGGGGGCGGCATCCTGCGCGCCGGTGTCTTGCCCGCTCTTGGCTGCCGCGGACCGCAGCGCCGCGAGCGCGTTCAGGCTGTCGGATATATCGGGCAGGCGCACGGAGATCTCGGTCTGGTCCAACCGATGCGCCAGATCCTGGGCCGACATGACGTCCGGCGTGCGCGTGTCGTAGTAGTGCGCCAGCGTGTCCTGGACGTTATCGAGCTCGGTCTTCCAGACCGGCTGCTGACGCATCATCAGGGCAAGCTGGGCCGTCATCAGGCGCTGGCGCAAGGTGGCGCGCACCATGCCGGTCTGCTCGGGCGAGAGCAGGATCGCGTCGGGCCTGGCCACGCGCTGCACGCGGATCAGGTCGCCGAATTCGCGCACCATGACCGATGCGGCGCGGGCCGGCCAGGTCGCCACTTCGGCGCGCCAGCGCGTCCACCACGAAGCGTCGGCAGGCAGATTGGCCGCCGCCTGCTCGGCCGGCGAAACGGGCGCCGCTACTTCCGGCGCGGCTTGCGTCGCAGTGGCGCCGGGCACCAGCATGGGCGCGCGGCCGACCAGATCCATCAGGCGCTCCAGGCGCGCGGTCTGAGCGGGCACGTCGACCGTGCTGACGGCGCGCAAGCGATCCAGGTCGCCATTGATGCTCTGCTGCAGGCCGGCCAGACTGGGCCGATTGGCCTGCGCCAGGCGCGACTGGGCCGTTTCCAGCGCCACGATGGCGTTGCTCACGTCGCCCGCCAGGCGCAGCTGCTGGTTGGCCAGGTCGACGCTGCGCTCGACGTCGTTGAGCAGCATTTCATCGCTGCCGCCGCTGGAGAAGCTCTGCCAGGCTTGCTGCAGCGCGATGTTCTGCGTCTGTATGTCGCGTATGCGGCTTTCCAGATCGCTTACCTGACCGGTCTGCGACTGGGCCAGCGCCAGGGCCTGCGCGCCCGTCTGGCGCGCCTGCGCCAGATCGTGGTTGATCTGGCCTATCTGGTTGGCAAACGCCTTGTCGGCGATCTGGGACTCGCGGTATTGGTTCCACAACGCCGCCGCGAGCGCGGCCGCCACGATGAGCAGAAGGATGAAGGCCTTGAGCAGACCGCCGCCCTTGCGCGGCTTGCGCTCGGTCGATTTGGCCGGCTTGGCGCCACCCGAAGACTGCGCCGCGGCAGGCGCCGCTTGCGCGTTCCGGCCGTCGTTCGAAGCCTGCTGGGAAAGATCGGGAGATGTTTCTGTCATAGGACGCGATTGTACGTGGCGATTATCGTGTTGCAGGCGATGGACGTTTCAGACATCGGCGATGGCCTGAAAAATCGAATCGTCGGCGGGTATGCAGGTTTTTACCATTGGAGTCTGCCCCGAGCCTCGCACGATCGCAAGCAGATGTTCCTCCTGCCGCGGATGCGTGACGACGAAACGGCTGCGTGCCCACCATTCGAACAGGCCGGCCGCCCGGGCCGCATCCGCCACGGCGTCGATGCTGGCAATGCTGGTCAGCAGCCAGACGGCCGGCGGCGCCTGCGCATCGTCGGCCAGGCGGCGCAGTTGCCGCACCGCGCCTTGCGGCCAGGCGGCGGGCCGGCGGCGGTACAGGACATGGCTGTACACATCGACCCCGGCCTGGGCCAGGCGCTCGGCCAGCCAGTCGCGCCCCGCCTCGCCGCGCACCAGCAGCGCTCGCCGCGGCAAGGCCTGGCTCGACAGCACCTGCCATAAGGCTTCGGAATCGTAAGCAGGCGCGTCTGCCGACGGGTGGACGATGCGGCTCTTCGGACCGAACTGCGGCGCCTCGCGCAGCGCCTGGGCGCTGGCCGGCCCCACGGTGGCGGCCAGGGTTGCAGCAGGCCAGCCTTCGGCAAGGTTCGCTTGCGCGAGATACAGCCGGGCGGCGTTGCCGCTGACGAAAACGACCAGGTCGAAATCGCCCGGCGCGGGGATCGGATCGGTGTATTCCAGGGACTCGAGGACCAGCGCCGGCAGCAGCAGCGCTTGCCAACCGGCCGCACAGAGCCGGGCAGCCAGGGCCTCGTTGCGACCCGCCGGCCTGGTCAGGACGGCCGTCGGCTGCATGCCCTCGCCTGCCTGTCGGAAAGCAGAAACAGCCGTATCAGACGAACTGCATGGCCAGCAGGAAGAAGCCCACGCCCAGCGTCGGCAGCAGGCCCAGACCTTGAAGCAGGCTCAGGCCCGAGTTGAGCGATTCGGACGGGGAGGCGGGCTGGGCGGATTTACGTAGACTCATGTTGGGCATCATTGCAAACG
>CALGFL010000031.1 GCA_937881145.1 uncultured Bordetella sp. | reverse complement strand
ATCGGGCAGGCGCAGCGGCGGCACGCGCAGCACGTCTCCCGCGGCCAGGCGGTAGTCGGCATCGATGCGTCCCTTGTTAATACGCACCTGGCCGCCGCGGATGGCCTTGTAGATGTGGCTTTTGGGGACGCCTTTGCACAGTCGAATGAGAAAGTTGTCGATGCGCTGACCGTCGTGTTCGGCATCGATTTCGATCAGGCGGACGGCGGGGGCGGGTAGGGTGGAGGATGAGTCTTTGCGCATTGCGGAAAGCGAGATACAATCGGACCCAACCTTGAGGGGTTGAACCCACCCATGTTGTCTATGGACAAGGCACGGTTGAACGTAGAGATGCGCGTCTTACATTACAAGAAGCGCGTTCGAGCAAAATCCGAACGCCACGCGCGGCTCCGTCGAGCTTGATGCCGCCATTGTACCGCCTGCAGGTTCAACTCCGGGGTCATCCGGTCGGCGGCGCTTAGCTTACACAGTTAGCAGCCGCACGCGACCTGAAGCACCAGAGAATCGTCGCAATAATTTTTACGCACCAGGTGCGCGCAGCCGTGGCCCAGCCCGTACGCCGCATCTGACGTTCCCAGCAATCCTCCCGTCATCCCCCACTCACGTGAAGTTGACCGTCCTGCTGAAAGAACCTCGTGCCACTTGGCACGACGTGCCCGCCTGACCCGCGGCGGATACGCCCTGGCCGTTGAGCCTGGGTACGGTCCGCGTCTTCTCCGCTTCAGTTTGCCGCCCGAGTGATCCGAGGTCGCGCGCCGAACCCGGCGCGTTCCTGACTACGGAGAATTGCATTCATGAAGCGCATGCTGTTTAACGCGACGCACCAGGAAGAACTGCGCGTCGCCATCGTCGATGGGCAAAAACTCATCGACATCGATATCGAAACCGCCGGACGCGAGCAGCGCAAAGGCAACATCTACAAAGGCGTCATTACCCGCATCGAACCCGGCCTCGAGGCCTGTTTCGTCAACTACGGCGAAGACCGCCACGGCTTCCTGCCCTTCAAGGAAGTCGCCCGCACCTACTTCAAGGAAGGCGTCGACGTGCGCACCGCGCGCATCCAGGACGCCCTCAAGGAAGGCCAGGAACTCATCGTCCAGGTCGAGAAGGAAGAGCGCGGCAACAAGGGCGCTGCCCTGACCACCTTCATTTCGCTGGCCGGCCGCTACCTGGTGCTGATGCCCAACAACCCGCGTGGCGGCGGCGTTTCGCGCCGCGTCGAGGGCGAGGACCGCCAGGAACTGCGCGAGACGATGGACCAGCTCGACGTGCCGCAAGGCATGAGCATCATCGCCCGCACCGCCGGCATCGGCCGCAATGTCGAAGAACTGCAGTGGGACCTGGCCTACCTGATGCAGCTCTGGACGGCCATCGACGGCGCCGCCCGCGACAATGCCGCGCCCATCCTCATCTATCTGGAATCGAGCCTGGTCATCCGGGCCATCCGCGACTATTTCTCGCCCGACATCGGCGAGATCCTGATCGACACCGACGAGATCGCCGAGCAGGCCATCGCCTTCATGAGCGTGGTGATGCCGGACAACGTCCAGCGCGTCAAACGCTATCGCGACGACATTCCGCTCTTCTCGCGCTTCCAGATCGAACACCAGATCGAGACGGCCTACTCGCGCACGGTCAACCTGCCATCGGGCGGCGCCATCGTCATCGACCACACCGAGGCCCTGGTGGCCGTGGACGTGAACTCGGCGCGCTCGACCAAGGGTTCCGACATCGAAGAGACGGCCCTGCGCACCAACCTGGAAGCGGCCGAGGAAGTGGCCCGCCAACTGCGCCTGCGCGACCTGGGCGGCCTGATCGTGATCGACTTCATCGACATGGAAGAGGGCAAGAACCAGCGCGCCGTCGAACAGCGCCTGCGCGATGCCCTGCATTTCGACCGCGCCCGCGTGCAGATGGGCAAGATCTCGCGCTTCGGCCTGATGGAACTGTCGCGCCAGCGCCTGCGCCCGGCTCTGAACGAAGGCTCGCACATCACCTGCCCGCGCTGCAACGGCACCGGTGTGATCCGCGACGCCGAGTCCAGCGCCCTGCACGTGCTGCGCCTGCTGCAGGAAGAGGCCATGAAGGAAAGCACCGCCGCCGTGCACGCTCAAGTGCCGGTCGAAGTGGCCACCTTCCTGCTCAACGAAAAGCGCACCGACATCTCCAAGATCGAAGCGCGCCTGAAGGTCAACCTGGTGCTCATCCCCAACAAGCACCTGGAAACGCCGCATCACCACATCGAGCGCCTGCGCCACGACGATCCGCGCCTGGAAGAGATCAAGACCAGTTTCGAACTGGTCGAGGCGCCTTCCACCATCGAGACCTGGTCGCCGCATACCGAAGCCACCGAAACCAAGGCCCGTCCCGAGGCGCTGGTCAAGGGCATCACCCCGGCCCAGCCGGCGCCGGTGCACACGGCTGCTCCGGCGCCTGTCGTCGTTGCGCCCGCGCCCGCCTCGGCATCCGGCGGCTTGCTCAAGCGCGTGCTGAACTGGTTCACCGGCGGCGGCGAGACGCCTGCCGCGCCGGCCCAGGCCAGCAGCGAAGAAACCCGCCGCGGCGGCGGTTCGAATCGCAGCCGCCGCAACCACGACGGCCAGGAACGCCACGGCGAGCGCCATGGTTCCGATCGTTCGCGCAACAACCGCCGCGGCGGCAACGAAGCCGCCGGCGAGCAGGAAGGCAATGCCGGCCGTCAGCAGCATGCGCGCGGCAATCGCCGCAGCGAGGAACGCGCACCGCGCAGCGAGCGCACCGAGCAGCGAGCCGAGCGCGATGCGACGGCCCGTCCCGAGCGCGCGCAGGAAGCCGCCGAGGGCGACGAGGCCGCGCCGCGCAATGGTCGCGGCCGCAACCGCCGAGGTCGTGGCCGTCGCGAAGACGGCGCCAGCCAGACTTCGAGCGAGCAGGACGTGTTGACCACGACCGAGGCCGCGAGCCTCGCTGCGGCGGCTGAGCAGGCTGCTCCGGCGCACGCCGCGGTTCAACCGGCCGCTGATGCGACTGACGAGCAGGCCGCCGGCGTTTCCGACACGCCGGCCGATCTGGCCGAAGGCGATCCCGAGCGCAAGCGCCGCCGCCGTCGCAGCCGCCGCGGCCGCCGCAATGGCGACGAAGCTACGGGCATGAGTGCCGAAGGCCAGGACGATGACGTCCGCGATCAGGACGAAGACCAGCCGGCCCAGGCCGCGCCGGTTGACGTGGCTGAATCCGTGGCCATTGCCGAGCCCGTCGCGGCGCCGGTCGTGCCGGTCGCTGTCGAATCCGCTCCGGCCGTGCAGCAAGATCCCGAAAGTCTCGTGATCAAGGCCATCGTGGCCGCGCATGCCGAAGCCCAGGAAACGCCCTCTGCCTTCCAGATGACCGCCGCGCCGGCCGAGTCGCCTGCCGTGGTCGAGCCTGTCGCGGCGGCGCCCGCCGTCGTTGCAGCGCCTGTGGCCGAGCCGGTCGTCGAACCCGTCGCGCCGGCTGCCGCTCCAACCCCGGCCCCGGTATACACGGCTGCGCCCGTCGCCGCCGAACCGGTGCAGGCCAGTACGTTGCACGGCATCGTCAACGCAGCCGGCCTGACCTGGGTGGAAACCGACCCGGCACGCCACGCCCAGACCCAGCAGCGCATCGCCGCCAGTCTGGTGTCCGTGCGCCTGGGCCGCGAACGCAAGCCCGTCGCGCCGGTTTCCAGCGCGCCGCTGCAACAGGTCGAGACACGCCGCTGAATCACGGCCCCGCGCTACGGGGCCTGGCGACAAAAGCCCGCTGGATGCCTTGCGCATTCAGCGGGTTTTTCTTGTCCGCGGTTCTTGTCCGGAAGCGAGCAGGAGGCTGTAATAGAACATCTGCCCTACTAAAGTAGGAATTTTAAAAAATTGACTACTTTATTAGTCCATGTATTGACGAAAATGGCCTATCAAAGTAGGATTATTACAAGATATCCTACTTTGCTAGACCATGAAATCTCTACTCGATCTGGCTGAACTTCTTCGTGCGCGGCTCAAGGCGCAAGGCATTTCACAGCGCGCACTGGGCGCGCGGGCGGGGCTTGCCCGGCGAACCCTGGAAAACATGCTGAGCGGGCGCGTGGACTACAAGGTCACCACGCTGATCTCCGTGCTGGATCGCCTGGGGCTGGAGCTCGTGATCGTGCCCAGGGAGGCCGCGCCGGGCCTGGCCGACCTGATTCCCCAGGTACCGGCCCAGTCCGCCGTCAAAACCCGGCTGCAAGCCGCGCGCGAGACGTTGCAGGCGCGTCTGGACACCGAGCCGGGCTCGGTTGCGTCCTCCGGGCTTGCTGCCCTCCAAGGGGGCGCTACCACCTTGGGGCGGCCTCGCGGTAGAAAGAAATCATGAACATCAAAGCGCTGGCCATCTATCTGGGCGAACGCCGCGTCGGCGTGCTGTTTCAATACGCCCCGGCTGCAAGCCACGTCGTCACCCGTTTCGTGGCCGACGACGCTTTTGCTGCCATGCCCGATCAGCCCGTGGTCTCGCTGTCCATGCTGGCCGACGACCCCGAGGCCCAGCGTGCGCTGTGGGCCGACGTGCGCTCGCCGCTCTTTAACGGTCGATTCAGTCCGGCCAACGGCTGGCTGCTGCCCGCCTTTTTTCAGAACCTGCTGCCCGAAGGCGTGTTCCGCGACCGGGTGGCCGAGTTGCGCGGCTGCGATCCCAAGGATCACTTCGAGATGCTGGCCGCCTGCGGCCGGGATCTGCCGGGCAACCTTGGCGCGCGGCCCGTGGATTTGACGCGCGGCGCGCTCGCCCACTACGTCACGCAAGACGCCGACGCTCTGGAAATGACGGTGACCGCAGAGCCGCTGGAAGACGGCATATCGCTTTCCGGCGTGCAGCCCAAGGTCGGCGTGCACCTGGAGGCGGGCCGCTACGTGGGCCGCACCCGGCTCAAGGATGCTCATATCATCGCCAAACTGCCCGTGGTCGGCCAGCCGATGCTGCCGGAGCTGGAAGCCCTGTCGCTGCGCCTGGCCCAGGCGGCCGGCGTGTCGGCGGTCCAGGCGCGCCTGGAGCCCCTGGAAAAGCTCAGGGTCGAGCATGGCTACGATTTGGGCGAAGTCGATGCGAAAACGCAATTTCTCGCCGTCACCCGCTACGATCGCGATGTCGGCAGCAACCCGGCCGCGCGCGTGCACTGCGAGGATTTCGCCCAGATCCTGGACGTCATGCCCGAGCAGAAATACACCGGCGGCACCTACCTGGACGTGGCCAACACCATGATGGCGTTTCCGTCCCTGGGCGAGCCCGCGGTGCACGAACTGCTGCGTCGCCTGGTGGTCAACGAGATGCTGGGCTACCCGGACATGCTCCTGAAAAACATCGGCGTGATCTATCTGTACGGCAGGACGCCGTTGCTGCCGCCCGCCTACGACATCGTGGCCTACGCCGCCTACAACAAGCGGGTCGGCCATGCGCTGCACATCTTGCCGCCGGACCGCCGGCCGCCGGATCGCCGGCCGCCGGATTCCGGCGGGGCCGGCAAGCCCGGACTGAGTCCTGCGGTCGTGCGCGAATTCTGCGCCCTGCTCGATATTCCGGAAAAACCCGCGGCGGCCGTCGTGCGCCATGCGGTCGCCGCCGCGGTGCGGAAGTGGCCCGGCATGATTCAAAACGCCGGATTGACTGCCGCGCAGAAAGAAAAGCTGCTCGCGCACTTTCTGGCACACCCGCTGGTGATTTCGTCGATGCGCCGGCAAGCCCGATAAAGCGCGGGTTTCATTTCTTCGGGGCGATTACTTCATCGCCATCATGATCGCCGCGGTCTGCGCGTCCGGCATGCCGTCGTAGTTCGACGGCCGGTAGTGCATCTGGAATGCCGCGATCACGCGCCGCGTGGCAGGCGTCATTTGTCCGTCTTGCGGGCAGTCGTAGCCCAGGCGGTGCAGCTGTTGCTGGAACCAGCTCGCCTCGGGCAGCGGTCCGGTTTGCAGCTGCGCCAGCGCAGCCGTCTCGACGGCTTCGTCGTACCAGCGCCCCAGGCCTTGCCGCGCCAGCAGATGCCAGGGAAACAGCGGCCCCGGGTCGAGCTTGCGCTGCGGCGCGATATCGCTGTGCGCCACGATATTCTGCGGCTCGACGCCATTGCGCTGCACGATATCGCGCAAAAGGGGGATCAGCATCTTGATCTGCCCGGGCGTGAAAGGCTGCCAGGTGCCGGTGCTGTTGCCCAGGTTGACGATCTCGATGCCGACCGAGCTGTCGTTGAGCGAAATCTCGCCATACCACGAGCTGTCGCCCGCATGCCAGGCCCGGCGCGTTTCGGGTACCAGCTGATAGACGTGCGGCGGGTTGGCGTCGGTGATCAGGTAGTGGGCGCTGACGTCCTGGGTGGACAGCACGTGCAGCGATTCGGCCGCGGGAAGGGCGGTGTAGTGCAGCACCACGTAGCGCACGCGGCTGTCCTGGGAGACGGCATGCACCGAACGGTCGATAGGCACGGGACCGGTGGCGCAGCCGGACAGCAGCAGCGCGAGGCCGGCAGCTGCCAGGGCGGCCGCGGCGCGGGCGACGGCGCGCGGGGCAATGTAGCGCATGAGGTTCGGCTTGATGATCACGATGACATGCGCATCATTGCATCAGCGGGCCAGGAACAGGAAGAGGGTGGGCTGCTTGTCCAGATCGGGCGCGGGCCGCTGCTTCCAGTCGGCCACCGTGCGCGTCTGCACCAGTTCGTCTTCGGTGGTGAGCGAGCGGGCGATGCACAGGCGCGTATCGCCGCGCAGGGCGGCCAGCATGGTATTGAACATGGCGGCGTTGCGATAGGGGGTTTCGATCAGCATCTGCGTCTGGTCGTGCCTGGCCGAGTGCTGCTCCCAGGTGCGCAACTGCTTGGCGCGCTCGGCCGGGTCTACCGGCGCATAGCCATGGAAGGCGAAGCGCTGGCCGTCCAGGCCGCTGGCCATCAAGCCCAGCAGAATGGACGACGGCCCGACCCAGGGCCGCACGACCAGCCCTTGCCGATGCGCTTGGGCCACGACGCGCGCGCCGGGGTCGGCCACGGCCGGGCAGCCGGCTTCCGACACCAGGCCGATCTCGGCGCCCGCGAGCAGGGGCTTGAGCCATTGCGCGATCTGGTCCGCGTCGGTATCGGGCGACAGCGTGTGGATGGTGATTTCCTGCAAGGGCCGAACCGCGCCCATCTGCTTGAGGAAAGCGCGCGCCGTCTTGGCGTTTTCGGCGATATAGGTGTCGAGCCGGGCGGCCAGGGCGCGCACGTCTTCGGGCAGCCAGCGCGTCGTGGGCGATGCGCCCAGGCCCACGGGGATCAGGTGCAGGACGCCGCGCCCTGCGCCGTTCATGCCTGCCCTCCTGCGTGTTGCAGCGGATCCAGGCCGAACGAGGTCAGCATGCGCGTAAGTTCGATCAGTGGCAGGCCGATGATGGCAGTGGGATCGCTGCTCTGCATGCTTTCCATTAGCGCGATGCCCAGGCTCTCGGCCTTGGCGCTGCCGGCTGTGTCGTAGGGCTGCTCGGCATGCAGATAAGCCTCGATGGCCGCCGGCGTAAGAACACGGAAACGACAATAGGTCACAATGTCGGCGCGTTCCACGCGGGCGCCGTCGGTCACGGCCAGCGCGCTGTGAAACTGCACCTCCCGGCCCGATAGGCGGGTAAGCTGTTGGGTGGCGCGCTCGAAGCTGCCAGGCTTGCCCAAGGGCTGGCCGTCCACGGTGGCCACCTGGTCCGAGCCGATGACGACGCAGCCCGGATGTTTCGCCGCCACGGCCTGGGCCTTTTCCACGGACAGGCGCAGCGCCAGGTCGGCGGGTGCCTCGCCCGGGCGGGGGGTTTCGTCGATGTCGGGCGACACGGCGGAAAAGGGCAGGCGCAGGCGGGCCAGCATCTCGCGGCGGTAACGGGAGCTGGAGGCCAGGATCAAGGCGGGCGGGGTAGCGGCTGCGGGCATTCTGTTTTTTGACAATTGGTCGTAAGTCACGGTATTATCTAATGTTTTTGCAAGCTTTGCCTGGCTTGGCATTTGACTGTGCGGGGTAGAGGGTAAGGGGGGGTAAAACCCGGGAGAAGACCCGATGGGGGCTAGAAATTTGGCCGATCCACGCAATATCGATGTCTTTGCTTTGGCGAAAAATGGCAGCCTCATGGAAGGCGAAACCGCGCTGGTGCGCTTTTTGCGGCTATGCGAGGATCTGCCCGAGCAAAACGGCCTGGCGGTCTGGCAAGTGCAAGGCTCGATAGGCCAGGGCACCGGCAAGACCGGCGTAATTTCCGGCCAGCCTCTTTTGCATCTGCATGGGCGGGCCGATCTGCTTCTGGATTGCCAGCGCTGCGGCCAGTCTTTCGCCTTCCCGGTGGACGCGCAGGCCGTGCTGCAGTTGGTCGAGTCCGAGGCGGACCTGGACGATGAGCTGAGTGTCTTGCAAGAAGAAGATGAGGACTCGTTCTCTGGCAATGAGGACGAGGATGAAGACGATGAAAATGCTGCTGCGGACCCCTCGGGGGGCTACCCCGAAAAAGTGGTGGGTTCGCGGCATTTCGATCTGTTGGCCCAGATCGAGGACGAGCTGATATTGAACGTCCCCTACGTGCCCCGGCATGATGTATGCCCGGGCGCGCAGGCCAGCGCTGCGGCGGAGCAAGAATCCGCCGAACGCCGCCCGTCGCCGTTCGCGGTGCTCGAGCAGCTCAAGCGCAAGTAGGTTGTAAACGTACATAGGTGTTTTTCGCGGGCCGCATCGCGTACAATGCTGCCCGTTTCTAGGAGTCATCATGGCTGTTCAGCAAAACAAGAAGTCCCCGTCCAAGCGCGGCATGCACCGCTCGCACGATTTTCTGGTCAACCCGTCCACCGCGGTTGAGCCCACCACCGGCGAAGCGCATCTGCGCCACCACATCAGCCCCAACGGTTTCTACCGTGGCCGCAAGGTCCTGAAGACCAAGGCCGACGAATAAGTCGTCGTCCACATTTGCGGCTTCGTGCGTAGCGCTTATGCGTACATTCGGCCGAACTGATTCAAGTTTTCCGTGATACGCATCGCCATCGATTGCATGGGCGGCGACGCCGGCCTGCCTGTAACCATCCCGGCCGCGGTCGAGTTCGCCCAGCAGTTTCCGGATACCCAGTTGCTGCTGGTCGGCCTGGCCGACCAGATCGAGGCCGCTCTGGCCGGGCAGCGCCACGTGCCGCGCGATCGCATCGAGATCGTGCCGGCCTCCGAGGTCGTCGCCATGGACGATCCGGTCGAGGTCGCCCTGCGCCGCAAGAAAGACTCCTCCATGCGCCTGGCCGCCCAGGCCGTCAAAGACGGCCGGGCCGACGCCTGCGTTTCGGCCGGTAACACCGGCGCCTGGATGGCCATTTCGCGCTACGTCTTGAAGACGCTGGACGGCATCGACCGCCCGGCCATCGCCACCGTCATGCCAAACCAGCGCGGCCGCTTCACCACGGTGCGGGACCTGGGGGCCAACGTCGACTGCACGGCGGAGCA
>CALGFL010000030.1 GCA_937881145.1 uncultured Bordetella sp. | reverse complement strand
TGTACACGTCCATGTCGAAAATCGCCATGGCCACGACCGCATGGGTATTGTTCTGCAGCCACGAATCTATGGTTTTCGAGGCGTCACCCTTTATCAGTTCGAATTTCTTGATATGGGAGATCGGAGAGAGGGACTCGTGGATGCCGAGTATTTCCTCGAGCGTGTCTTCGTAATTCTTCGGCACCGCATAGTCGCCGATTTTGGAATTCGGCCCGTCTTTTGCATCTACCTGCGAAAAACCGTCGAAGGTATCGAAGCCGAAAATCTTGCGGCTATGGTTGTACGGTTCGTAGATACCGCGCAGGTTTATCAGGCGAGCCAAGGTCGCGCCGTATTGCACGCCGAATTCGCAAATAACGCCCGGGACGTCGACGATTTTTTGATAAAGATCGTTGTAGTAAAGCACGCGGCTGAGCACTTGCCGCGAGGTCACGTTTTGACTGTGCGAATTCCATTGCATGCCGTATTGAGGCAGCATGGCCATGTTCAATTCGAGCAGGCGGTCGATCTTCTCGACTTCGCTGGCGGTGCGCTGCGTGAATTCGCCAGAAATCTTGCTCAATGCAGTGCCGGTATCTTTCATGAAGTTGCCTTTTTGCCAGTCTATATATGCTCGATAGCTCGGATGCTTGCCGCTTCTGCGCGGATTCGACTGATTTCCGCCTGATCCAGAAAGGGAAACATGTCGTCCAGCTCGGGAGTAACGAATTTGCCGTTTTCATTCACCCGGGATTTAAGTTTCGGGGAGAATTCCTGACGCGGATCCACGTGCAGATCGATCACCAGAGGGCCGTCGGTTTGCAGCAGCTGATCCAGGCGGGGCAGGTCGGTTTGCGCCGCTATCGTTTCCGCGCGTAATCCATAGGCACGCGCGACGGCATGGAAATCGGGGAACTCCACCCCGGATGCCGGCGTAGCGCCGACGATGCGGCCGAAGAAGTTCTCATGCGTTTGCCAGATGGACAGATATCCCTTGTTGTTGAGGACGATCAAAATGACATTCAAACCCGTGGTTTTCAGCGTCTGAAGTTCCTGAATGTTCATTTGCAGGCTGCCGTCGCCGGCAAAGCAGATGACCCGCCGGCCGCGGGTCTCGGCCCGAGCTGCCGTTGCGGCGCCCAGCGCGGCAGGTAAATCATGCCCCATGGACGCAGCGCCCGAGTTGCTGAAAAGGCGCTGGCCTTGCCTGAGAGTGCCTACCTGAAACGGCAGGATGCAGGCCGATGCGTTGCCGCAGACCACGATGTCGTCGTCCCGCATGCTCCGGAAAATGCGGTCCACCATGACGTAGGGGTTTAGCGGCGCGCCGGCTTTTTGCTTATGCTCCGCCGCGGCGCCGTAAGAAGCACCGATCTTGCGGCACCAGGCCGCCCACGGTTTGAACGAGGGGACCCGGACGCCGGACAGCTCGTCCTCCAATACATCCAGGAAGTCCGACAAATCGGCTTCTACGCCCAGGTCGGGTGCGACCGTGGGTTTGCGCAGTTCGGCCGGATCTACATCGACCTGCGCCAGCCAGGCGTTTTTCGCGAAAGCGTCCCAGTTGTAGCTGATCTGGCGGATGTTCAGGCGCGAGCCCAGCACAAGGACGAAGTCGGCGGCTTGCACGCAGATGTTTCCTGCTCGCGTGCCTATCGTGCCTGGGCGGCCCGCAAACAAGGGATGATCGGAGGCGATCAAATCGTGCGTCCACGCGGTGGCAAGCGGAACGCCAAGCTTTTCGATCAAGGTGAGCAAGCGCTGCTCCACGCGCGCAAGCCTGACGCCGGTACCGCCGAGTATTACAGGCCGATGCGAGGCCTGCAGCCTGGCAATGATCTGCCGGCAAGCCTCGCGCAATACGCCGTCCGATTCGAGCGCAGGCCGGCGCGCGGCCGCGGGCGGAATATCGAGGGTGGCGGTCGATTGCTGGACATCCAGGGGAATATCCAGCCAGACCGGGCCCGGACGCCCCGATACCGCTTCCATGTAGGCTCTGGGCAGCATGGTTTCCAGATCCGCTTCCGAGCGGACGACCTGCGCGTATTTGCAGACATGGCTTGCCAGGGCGATCGTGGGGCCTTCCTGGTCGCCGAGCTGGCGCAGGCCGGGCAGGTCATGAAAGTCGAGGCAGGTTTCCCGCTTGATCTGGCCCGACAGGACGATCATGGGGATCGAGTCGGTAAAAGCGCCATAGACGCCGTTCAGCGCATTGATGGGGCCTGGCCCCGTGGTCACCATAACGACCGCGGGCTTGCCTGTGATCCGGGCGTAGCCCTCCGCCGCCATGGCGCAGGCCTGCTCGTGATGCATGAAGGTGCAGTGCAGCCCTTCATGCCCGCCCAGCGCCTGGTTCAGGAACATGGCTCCGCCGCCGGTTACCGCAAAAACCTGAGTTATGCCTTGATCGACCAGCCATTGGGCTATTTGCTCGGAAACGCGTTTCATGCAAGTTCAAAGCCCACGATTCTGGATGAGGTTCTTGAGCGTCGAATTTTCGCTGTAAGGTCCGTCGATATGGTCGATGGTCAAACGCTCGTCCGCCTTGATGGATTGCAGCAGCTTCTCTCCGTTCATGACCTCGCGGCAGGACAGCTGCCCCTTGTGCAGCGGGATGGCCAGGTAGAAATCTCTTTCGAACGCTTCCTTGCTGAAAACG
>CALGFL010000029.1 GCA_937881145.1 uncultured Bordetella sp. | reverse complement strand
TTGCCAGCATGAAGGGGCTGTGGACGCCCTGGGAGCGCGAGGCCGTCGAGCAGCGGCTGGGCGCCGCCATCGTGGGCGGCCCCGACACCGTGCGCCGCGGCCTGGAAGACCTGCTTGCCGACACCCAGGCCGACGAGATCATGATCGTCTCCGATTTTTATCGCCTGCAAGACCGGCTACGCTCATATGAAATCGTCGCCGCGACCAAGCAGGCAGATTAATTAACGTGTTAACTTATTGACATATTGGCGAGGCCGGGCACCCCGGCATCGCCTGATCTCCCCCACTTCTATTTCTCATCCGCGCGCCCAGCGCGGCAAGGACAAGGCCATGAGTATTGTCGAACTGACCCAAGACACCTTCCAGGCAGCCGTGGAAAAACCCGACGGTACGCTGATCGTCGATTTCTGGGCGCCCTGGTGCGGCCCGTGCCGCGGCTTCGCGCCGGTGTTCGAGAAGGCGTCCGAGGCGCACCCCGACGTGACCTTCGCCAAGATCAACACCGACGTCGAGCAGGAATTGGCCGGCGCCCTGAACATCCGCTCCATCCCCACGCTGATGGTGTTCCGCGAGCAGGTGCTGCTGTTCTCGCAGCCCGGCGCCTTGTCGGCCGGCCAGCTCGGCGAGCTGCTCGAGCAGGTCAAGAACGTCGACATGGCCCAGGTCCACAAAGAGATCGCCGATGCGCGCGCCAAGGGCGCCGATCAAGCCCAGGTTCAGAAATAATCGCGGGCGAGGCCATCATGGACAAGACGTCTTCCGAGGAACGCGCCCTGCGGCTGGAACTGGCGGCCTGCTACCGCATCTTCGCGACGCTGGGCTGGACCGAGCTCATCTACAACCACATCACGGTGCGCATTCCCGGCCCGGACCGGCATTTCCTGATCAACCCGTTCGGGCTGCACTACAGCGAGGTGACCGCCTCCAACCTGGTCAAGATCGACCTGGAAGGCCGCATCATCGGCGAATCGCAATGGCCGGTGAACCCCGCGGGCTTCACCCTGCATTCGGCCATCCACCAGGGCATCGGCGATGCGCACTGCGTCATGCACACCCACACCACGGCGGGCTGCGCGGTGGCCAACAGCCAGGCCGGGCTGGACATGTCGAACTTCTATGCGGCCATGCTGTACGACCGCGTGGCCTATCACGACTTCGAAGGCATCACCGTGCACGCCGACGAAGGCCCGCGCGTGGTGCGCTCCATCGGCAACCGCCAGGCCGTCATCCTGCGCAACCACGGACTGCTGGCCTGGGGCATCAACCTGCCGCAGGCCTTCAGCTATATGTGGACGCTGAACCGCGCCTGCGAACTGCAGGTGGCCGGCGCCGCGCTGGGGCCGACCACGCCCATTCCGGTCGAGATCCAGAAGCAGTGCAGCCAGGACGCGCTGCAGTTCGACGTGCGTTTCGGCGCCGGGCGCGATTCGTTCGACGCACTCATCCGCCAGATCGACCGCATCGACGATTCCTACAAATACTGAGCAAGGGCCGGGTATGAAGATCTGCATCTACGGCCTGGGCGCCATCGGCGGCATGATGGGCGGCTGGCTCGCGGCATCGGGCGAGGACGTCAGCGCGGTGCTGCGCCCCGGCGCCACGCTGGACGCGGTGCGCAAGAACGGCCTGACGCTGACCGAAACCGTGGACGGCGCGCCGCGTTCGCGCCAGATAGCGATACGCGCGGTCGAAGACCCGGCCGAGCTCGGGCCGCAAGACCTGGTCATCGTCGCGGTCAAGAGCACCGCCCTGCCCGACGTGGCGCGACGCATCGCGCCGCTGCTGGGGCCCGACACCACGGTGCTCTCGGCCATGAACGGCGTGCCCTGGTGGTTCTTTCACGGGCTGGCGCCCGAGCTGGCCGGCACGCCCCTGCCCTCGGCCGATGCCGACGGCAGCATCGCCGCCGCCATTCCCGCCGCACGCGTCCTGGGCTGCGTGGTGCACCTGTCCGCGGCCACGCCCGAACCCGGCGTGGTGCGGCTCGTAGCCGGCAAGCGCCTGATCATCGGCGAGCCCGCGGGCGGCGCCGACACGCCGCGCGCACAAGCGGCGATCGACGCCCTGCGCCGCGCGGGCTTCGACATCGACGCGGCCGAGCGCATCCAGCACGACATCTGGTTCAAGCTGCTGGGCAATATGACGACCAATCCGGTCTCGGCGATCACGCACGCCACGGCCGACCGCGTCGTCGACGACGAACTGGTGACCGAATTCACCTCGCGCTGCATGCTCGAAGCCTGGGAAATCGGCCGGCGCATCGGCATCGACATCCCCGGCACGCCGCAAGACCGCCATGCCGTCACGCGCAAGCTGGGGGCTTTTCGCACGTCGATGCTGCAGGACGTCGAATCGAACCGCAAGATCGAACTCGATGCGCTGGTCGGTACCGTGCGCGACATTGCGCGGCACGTGAAGTTCGAAACGCCGAATATCGATGCCTTGTTTGGCCTGACGCGGCTGTATGCGCGCTCGCTGGGGCTGTACGACTGATACGGACTTCTGATCCGTTGCGCGGGTTCGAGTCTTGCCCTCTCCTCCTCTTGTGAGTGGATATGAGGAATATCAAGCACTGAATAGACCAGGGTTCTTAGGCATTCTGGTCTTGTTCAGTTCATACAGCATATGTCTGCGGCGGTCCGTTTTCGACCGAGGGTGTGTGAAAACCCTTTGACGTCAACAGACCGATTTCGATAGAGTTTGGCATCTCGATTGCGGGAGTCGATATGCCTCGATTTATCGAAGGCCAGGACCGGCAGCAGGTAACGCTGATGCCTGAGTGTCTGGATGACTATATCGCTGACGAAAATCCGGTTCGAATAATCGACGCATTTGTCGACGAGCTGAACCTGGTGTCGCTGGGGTTCGATCGTGCGGCACCAGCCGCTACGGGCCGTCCGTCATATCACCCGGCCATCCTGCTGAAGATCTATATCTACGGCTACTTGAATCGAGTCCAATCCAGTCGCCGGCTAGAGCGCGAGTGCCAGCGCAGTGTCGAGCTGATGTGGCTTACTGGCCGTCTGGCCCCGGATTTCAAGACCATCGCCGACTTCCGCCGCGACAATGGCGCCGGCATCCGCAACGTATGTCGGCGCTTCGTCGTGCTGTGCCGCGACCTCAAGCTGTTCAGCCAAGCCCTTGTAGCGATCGATGGCAGCAAGTTCAAGGCAGTCAACACCCGAGACAAGAACTTCACGGTCGGCAAGATCGACAAACGTCAGCAGCAGATCGAAGAGAGTATCCATCGGTATTTGGTTGCGCTCGATACGGCAGATCGGACGCAACCCGCAGAGTTCGAGGCCAGGACCAATCGGCTCAAAGACAAGATCGAGCGACTGCGCCAGCAAATGCACGTGCTCGATGAAGTCAAGGAGAAGCTCAAGGATCACCCTGATGGTCAGTTGTCGATGACTGATCCCGATGCGCGATCAATGGCTACCAGTGGCCGGGGCTCCGGGATGGTCGGCTACAACGTGCAGATGGCGGTCGAGGCAAAACACCATCTGATCGTTGCACACGAAGTGACGAACCGCGGACACGACCGGGACTCACTGGCACCCATGGCACAGGCCGCACGCGAAGCGATGGGCAAGAAGAATCTGCGCGCGATTGCCGATCGTGGCTACTACAGTGGGCTGCAGATCAAAGCATGCGCCGAGGCAGGTGTTGCCGCCATCCTGCCAAAGCCCACGACCTCCAATGCCAAAGCCGAGGGCCGCTTCGACCGCTCGGACTTCATCTACCTTGCGCAAGAGGATGAGTACCAATGCCCTGCAGGTCAGCGGGCGATCTATCGCTTTACCCGCGAAGAGAATGGCCTGCAATTACGGCGTTACTGGAGTAGCGCCTGCCCGCAATGCCCGATGAAGGCGCGATGTACACCTAGTCCATACCGCCGAATCAGTCGATGGGAACACGAAACCGTACTCGAAGCTGCGCAGCGTCATCTGGATAGAATGCCTGACGCCATGGCGGTACGACGGCGCACAGTGGAACACGTGTTTGGCACGTTCAAGCATTGGATGGGCTATACCCACTTCCTGACCCGTCGCTTAGGTAACGTGAGCACGGAGATGAGCCTGAACGTGCTGGCCTACAACCTGCGGCGGGTAATGACCATCCTCGGCTTTGAGCAGACAATGAAAGCGATGCGGCTGATGGGCGGATGAGCCCTTTTATGCCCTTATGGCGCATCCCAATGCCTAATCAAACGGCGCTCAGACCGACCAGGGCCGATTCCAGGCCGAAATTCGACCAAAAATATTAGGCTTGCTGCAAGGGCACTAAATGCATTGCGTCCGCCTATGGCAAAACGTGTTTCCACACGGCCTCGACCCATTGCAGCCACTCATCGTCACGCAAGCCGAACGGTGGGATATCAAGG
>CALGFL010000028.1 GCA_937881145.1 uncultured Bordetella sp. | reverse complement strand
AACACGTAGTCGGTGGAGTAATGCACCAGCAGCGCGCCCAGCGCCTGGGCCTCTGCGGCCATTACGCCCGGCCCCTGGCAGTTGACCTGCAAGGCCAGCTCCGGCTCCTGCTCGGCCTTGTCCACCGCCGTATAGGCAGCCGCGTTGACCACGATGCCCGGACGCTCGGCATGCATGGCCGCGCGTATCGATTCCGGATCGGCCATGTCGCAGCGAGCGCGGTCCATGGCCACCACCTCGCCCAGCACGGCCAGGCTGCGCTGCAATTCAAAGCCCAGCTGACCGTTGCAGCCCGTGAGCAGGATCTTCATTGCGCGGATTCCTCAGGCGCCATAGTGGCGCGACACCCAATTGCGATAAGCGCCGCTTGTCACGCCCTGCACCCAATCCTGATTGTCCAGATACCACTGCACCGTCTTGCGTATGCCGGTCTCGAAGGTCTCGGCCGGGCGCCAGCCCAGCTCGCGCTCCAGGCGGCGCGCGTCGATGGCATAGCGGCGGTCGTGCCCGGGGCGGTCTTTGACGAAGGTGATCAGATCGCTGTAATGGCGACCTTGCGGCAGCGGCCGCAACGCGTCCAGCAAGGCGCAGATCGTCTTCACCACATCGATGTTGGCGCGCTCGTTCCAGCCGCCTACGTTGTAGGTCTCGCCCGGCTTGCCGGCTTCGAGCACGCGGCGGATGGCGCTGCAATGGTCTTTCACGTACAGCCAGTCGCGCACCTGCATGCCATCGCCGTACACCGGCAGGGGCTTGCCCGCCAAGGCATTGTGGATGACAAGAGGGATCAGCTTTTCGGGGAAATGATAGGGACCGTAGTTGTTGGAACAATTGGTGGTGAGCACCGGCAGGCCGTAGGTATGGTGCCAGGCCCGCACCAGATGATCGGATGCCGCCTTGGAAGCCGAATACGGGCTATTTGGCGCATAAGGCGTCGCCTCGGAAAAAGGCGGATCTTCGGGCGCGAGCGTGCCGTAGACCTCGTCGGTGGAAACGTGCAGAAAGCGGAATGCGCCGCGCTGGGCATCGGTCAAGTTCGGCAGATAGGCCCGTACCGACTCCAGCAAATTGAAGGTGCCGATGACGTTGGTCTGCATGAATTCGGCCGGGCCGGCAATGGAGCGGTCCACATGCGACTCGGCAGCGAAATTGACGACGGCTCGCGGCTGGTATCGGGCCAGCAGGTCCGCCACCAGCCGGCTGTCGCCGATGTCGCCCTGCACCAGCGTGTGCCGTGCATCGTTTTGCAGCGAGGCCAGGGTGTCGGGGTTGCCGGCATAGGTCAGCTTGTCCAGATTGACGATGGGCTCCTGCGAGTCCGCCAACCAGTCCAGCACGAAATTCGCGCCGATGAAGCCGGCTCCGCCGGTCACGAGTAGGGTCATATCTTTTAAATCTTGCAGTCTGGTGAGGGGTCAAAGAGTAACACTGCCGCTTGCCGCGCCGCTCGAGGCGCCGACAGGGAAAATCAAGCCGGGACGGGTTCTTCGTCGAGCATTTTCACGTGCGGCAGGCCGCAGGTGCGCACCGCCTGGGCCAGCGCTTCGACCGCCGCCAGGCGCGGAAAGCTGCGGCGCCATGCGAGGACAATGCGGCGCTCGGGCACGGGGCCGGAGAAAGGCACATAGCGCAGCAGGCTTTTGGCTGCCGGGGTTTCGGCCGAACCCTCGGGCACGGCGCTCATGGGCAGTACCGTCACGCCGATGCCGGCTGCCACCATGTGGCGGATGGTTTCCAGCGACGAGCCTTCGAAAGTGCGCTGGATGCCGTCGCTGGTGGCCGAAAAGCGCGAAAGCTCGGGGCAGACTTCCAGCACCTGGTCGCGAAAGCAATGCCCCGAGCCCAAGAGCAGCATGTTCTGCTTCTTCAGATCGTGCGCGTCGATGGTCTTGAGCTTGGCCATTTCATGCGTCTGCGGCACCGCCACGATAAAAGGCTCGTCGTACAGCGGTTGCACGATCAGGCCCGATTCGGGCAAGGGCAACGCCATGATGGCGCAGTCGATCTCGCCCTGGCGCAGCAGCTCCAACAGGCGCACGGTGAAGTTTTCCTGCAGCACCAGCGGCATCTGCGGCGTCAGTTCGATCTGCGCGGGCACCAGCCGTGGCAGCAGATAAGGGCCGACGGTATGGATCACGCCCACGCGCAGCGCGCCGGCCAGCGGGTCGTGGCCCTGGCGTGCGATCTCCTTGATGTTGGCGCTTTCTTCCAGCACCTTCTGCGCCTGGATCACGATGCGCTGGCCGATGGGCGTGACGCCCACTTCGGAGCCGCCACGCTCGAATAGCGTGACGCCCAGCTCGTCTTCGAGCTTGCGTATGGCCACCGACAATGTGGGCTGGCTGACGAAGCACGCTTCGGCGGCCCGCCCGAAGTGGCGTTCGCGCGCGACGGCGACGATGTATTTCAACTCGGTAAGCGTCATGGCGGCGGCTGGGGCTGGGGTCTGTTAGCACTAAGGGTTGGCGAAACATCAGGTACGCAGAAAGTCTTCGCGCCCACGCATCCAGCGCGCCAGGTGCGCGGCGACGGCTTGCGGATCGTGTTGGCGCAGCCAGGCCGCGGCCTCGCGCGCCTGCTCGGCGATGGCCGCATCCAGCTCGATGTCGGCAAAGCGCAGAAGCGCCAGGCCCGATTGCCGCGTGCCGAGAAATTCTCCCGGGCCGCGCTGGGCCAGGTCGCGCCGCGCGATTTCGAAGCCGTCGTTGGTTTCGAACATGGCACGCAGGCGCTCGCGCGCCACTTGCGACAAGGGATGCTGATAAAGCAGCACGCACACCGATTCGGCCGTGCCCCGCCCCACCCGGCCACGCAACTGGTGCAGCTGCGCCAGGCCGAAGCGCTCGGCGTGCTCGATCACCATGAGCGAGGCATTGGGCACATCCACACCCACCTCGATGACGGTAGTGGCGACCAGCAGGTCGATCTCGCCGTCGCGAAAGGCGCGCATGACCTCGGCTTTCTCGGCTTGCGCCAGACGGCCGTGCACCAGGCCTATGCGCAGATCCGGCAGATCGCCGCGCATGGCCTCGTAGGTATCGACGGCGGTCTGCAACTGCAGGGCTTCGCTTTCCTCGACCAGGGGGCAGACCCAATAGGCCTGCTGGCCCTGGCGCGCGGCCTGGGCGATGTGGCCGAGCACCTCTTCGCGGCGCGCATCGGCGACCAGCTTGGTCAGCACCGGCGTGCGGCCCGGCGGCAGTTCGTCGATGACGGACACATCCAGATCGGCGAAGAAAGTCATGGCCAGAGTGCGCGGAATCGGCGTGGCGCTCATGTGCAGCTGGTGCGGCGCAAGCCTGCCCTCCTCGCCCTTGCGACTCAGCGCCAAACGCTGGCCCACGCCGAAACGATGTTGCTCGTCGACGATGGACAAGCCCAGATTGTGAAAAACCACATGGTCCTGCACCAGAGCCTGCGTGCCCACCATCAGGTGCACGGCGCCCTCGGCCGCGGCGGCCGTGGCTTCGCGTCGCGCCTTGGCGGGCAGGCTGCCGCTCAGCCAGGCGATCTTCACACCCAGAGGTTCCAGCCAGGCCGACAGCTTGCGGTAATGCTGCTCGGCCAGGATCTCGGTCGGCGCCATCAGCGCCACCTGCGCGCCGTTGTCGATGACCTGCGCGGCCGCTATGGCGGCCACCACGGTCTTGCCGCTGCCCACGTCGCCCTGAAGCAGGCGATGCATGGGATACGCGCGGCCCAGGTCTTCGGAGATCTCGTCGCAGACCCGCTGCTGAGCCTGCGTCAGATCGAACGGCAGCGCGGCGCGCAGCCGCTGCGCCAGATTGCCGGGCTGGCTGGAGGCGGGCATGGGTTGGGCCTGTTTGCTGCGCCGGCCGGCTCTGGCTGCCGCCAACGACAACTGCTGCGCCAGCAGTTCGTCGAACTTGATGCGCCGCCAGGCCGGATGTGCGCGTTCGATCAAGTCGGCCTCGGCCACGCCGGGCGGCGGCGCATGCAGCAGGCGTATCGAGGGCTCGAACGCCTGAAGGTCGTAGCGTTCGCGCAAACCGTCGGGCAGCGTGTCGGACAAGTCGGATTGCCTGAGCGCCACGTCGATGGCCTTGCGCAGCGTGGGCTGCGGCAGACCTTCGGTGCTAGGGTAGACGGGCGTGAGCGCCAGCGGCAGGGGCGTATCGGCATTGCTCATGCGCGGATGCACCATCTCGCGGCCCCACAGGCCTCCGCGCACCTCGCCGCGCGCGCGCAAGCGGCGTCCCGCAGTGAGCTGCTTATGCTGACTGCCGTAGAAATTCAGCCAGCGCAGCTGCAGTTCGCCCGTGTCGTCGGCAATGATCGCAGTGAGCTGGCGGCGCGGACGATACAGGATTTCCGAACGCAGGATGTCGCCCTCGACCTGTGCCGGAAAACCCGGACGCAAACGCGCTATGGGCGTGACGCGGGTCTCGTCCTCGTAGCGCAGCGGCAAGTGCAGGATGAAGTCCTGCTGCTCGCGCAGGCCCAGCGCATGGAACTTGCGCTCGATGGCGCTCATTCCCGCTTCGGCAGCGCGGGGCTTGCGGGATGCTGCCGATGAGGGCGCCATGGATTCTCAAGCGCTCGCGAACCGGTCAGATCACCAGGATCGCCTCGACCTCGAACTGGGCCCCCTTGGGCAAGCTGGCCACGCCAATCGTCGAGCGCGCCGGGAACGGCTGGGGAATGAGTTCGGCCATGATGGCGTTGGCCGCGGCGAACTTGCCCAGGTCGGTCAGAAACAGCGTGAGCTTGACGACGTTGTCCAGCGTGCCGCCGGCCGCGGCGACCACGGCCTTGAGATTGGCGAAAGCCTGGCGCACCTGCGCCTCGAAGCTTTCGGCGACCAGTTCACCCGTGGCGGGTTCCAGGCCGATCTGGCCCGACAGGTACACCGTCTTGCTGCCCGAGGCCGCCACGGCCTGGGAATAAGGGCCGACCGCGGCGGGCGCGGCATCGGTATGGATGATCTGTTTGCTCATGGGGTCTTCCTCCGGAGGTGCCTGTTGAAGCACGGCACATATTTGTAGCCTATCAGAATTTTAAAAGCCATAGCTCCCAAGCGCATACGTTGGAGGTATTGGATTTTTAGTAAATATAAATTTTCTGAAATAAGTCGCAATAACGACAACAAAATATGTCAAAATCCGGCGCGCCAGATTTCAAAAAGCTTCCAGATCTGAGATTGCGGCACGATTATTCTATTTTTTATAGAAATGGATTTTTTATATGAAAAAAACATATATAACATTCTCCGCCGCGATCCTGGCGAGTCTTGCCCTGGCCGGCTGCGCCACGGAATCGTCCACATCGCTCGCCGTGCCGCAAGTGGAAGCGGCAGGTAAACCCTACACGGGCGCGCGCACCACGATTGCCGTGGGCAAGTTCGACAACCGTTCCAGCTTTATGCGGGGAATTTTCTCCTGCGGCTCGGATCCTCTGGGCAGCCAGGCCAAGACCATCGTCATTAGCCACTTGCAGCAGA